>DATIKD010000279.1:0-9895 GCA_035477965.1 Dehalococcoidales bacterium
GATAATAGGTATTGGGGAAAGTAAAAAAAGAATGGTGACAAAAGACGAAACCAAAGTTGTAGAACAAACCGGTAATGATTATGAACTAGTAATAATAGTTCATCCAGAAGTCGCGGATGATGCTCTGGACCCGATAATCAATAGCTTAACCCAGTATGTCACAAACAAAGCTGGCACAGTTGTTGAGGTGGCTCGTTGGGGCCGCAAGAGATTGGCCTATCCGATAAAACACTTGATGGAAGGGAACTACGTTCTCTTCAAATTTAAGATGGATCCTGCCGCTAATAAAGCGATGGAAACCAATCTTAAAATATCTGAAAAAATCATACGCTATTTGTTAATAAAAACTAGTTAGTTTGGAGGCCTTTTTAATGGTCAATCAGCCAACCGGACGTGAAGGCCCCAGATCAACATCAAGCCTGAATAAAGTCATGATCATTGGCAACCTGGGAGCCGACCCGGAAATGCGGTTCACTCCCGGTGGGGCGCCGGTGACTTCTTTCAGAGTGGCGGTGAACCGGGTTTACAAAGCCCCTGAAGGCGACTATAAAGATGAAACAGAATGGTTTTCCGTGGTTACCTGGCAACGTTTGGCCGAGACCTGCAATCAGTTTCTGACTAAAGGGCAAAAGGTGTATTGCGAGGGACGCCTGCACACACGCTCATGGGAAGGCCAGGACGGTCAAAAACATTTTCGTACCGAAGTAATAGCCGATAGAGTCATATTTTTAGATAAAAAATCCGGTGGACGGACCGATGGGAAGGCCGAAGAGACGGAACCCGGCGGCGAGATAGAACCATCGGATTTACCCTTTTAAGAAAAATAATTTAGTTCGAAATACTATTCGAAACAGGGAGTATAAAATTGGCGATAGACTATAAAAATGCCAAACCTAGAAGAAAATGGGAAGGGAGCAAATACGTTCCCAAACGTAAGGTATGCATATTCTGCGGTGAAAAACAGGATGTTGTCGAATATAAAGACCCGTCCAAGTTACGCCAGTTTATTTCAGATCGCGGTAAAATAGAACCCCATCGGAAAACCGGCACTTGCGCCAAACATCAGAGAGCGGTTTCAGTGGCCATAAAAAGAGCTCGCCATCTGGCTTTACTGCCTTATATTCCCGGACATGTGCATGACACCGGCGGTGTAGGAATAAAGTTTTAACTATTTCTGATCCGGATATATAGGTGACGTGGACCATTTTTTAAATTTTTCTTTAAAGGAAATATTGTGGCTACAAAGAGAACTTGGCAACCTAAAAAATTACCCCGCAAAAGAGAACACGGGTTTTTAAAGCGGATGGCTACTCGCGGCGGACAGGATGTGCTAAAAGCCAGACGGTTAAAAGGACGTAAGAGATTAACTGTAGTATAGCTTTAACCTCTTCTCCGAAAAACGGTATGGAGATCCAGAAACGTCTCACAAGACCTGAGCAGTACAATTCTGTTTATCAGAAAGGTATTACACGGGTGGACACATTTCTGGTGCTGAAAGCCCAAACCAACCATCTAGAGTATTCACGCTTTGGAATTTCCGTCAGTAAAAAAATTGGAAACGCGGTGATGCGCAACCGCACCAAAAGACTATTGAGAGAAATAATGAGACTGGCGGATATAAAGACCGGTTGGGATATTGTTATCATTGCGCGCCTCCCCAGTGCCGGATGTGAATATGGGGAATTGGAGAAATCGGTTAAGAATTTACTTTCGCAAGCGCAGATTTTAAGCGGTTAAAGTGAAAAAATTAGCTCTGGGTCTTATCAGGCTTTACCAAAAAACCTATTCGCAGGTGACCCCGCCGTCCTGCCGATACCTGCCAACCTGTTCGCAATTTACTTTTGACGCTATCAGTAAATATGGTTTCCTTAAGGGTACCTGGATGGGGACCAGACGAATTGCTCGCTGCCATCCCTGGCATGAAGGCGGCTACGACCCGGTTCCCTGAGATACTTACCCAATATCCATTTGAATATCTGGCAAAGGAATGCTAGTAATAACCGGTTAAATATCTTGAAATAGCATAGGAGGCGAACTGACCTTTGATTCGATTACGTAACAGGAGACTGTTAATCAAATTATCTGTATTTATGGGTGTAATGCTAATTATCGTTCTGGTAATGACCGGTTGCACCATGCGGGGTATGACACCAGAAGGCTGGTCCGGCGTAGCCATCAGTCAGGATGGTTCAATGGCTTTTACGGGGTCCAGAGAGGGCCGACTGGTTGCAATTAACCTGATTGATTCCAGCCGCTATTTTTCTGAACCTTTAAGACAGGCTGCCAGTGGCGGAGCTTGTGGGACCACCGGTATGCTGGGTTGCGGGGCTGCAGTTCCGGCAGTAGCGATTTACGGCACTCCGGCATTAGCCGATGGTGTACCGATTGGACTGGACAGCGCCGGAAAGCCGGTTTTAGGACAGATTGTCATAGTTGCCGGTTATAATGGGGTGGTGGTAGCTTACCAGAGTAATGCACTGGCTAACGTAGTCTGGCAATTCACTGTTCCCAGCGAACAGCCATCACCCATAGTAGGTGGGGTCCTGGTTTATAAAGATCTGGCCTATTTTGGTAGCTCGGACGGCCGCGTTTACGCTCTGAAAGTGGCTGGCGATCTGGCCTCCAGAACGACTAATATGGTCTGGAGTTTCCCGACAGGAAATTATATTTGGGGTACCCCAGCGGTGGCCAATGATATCCTGGTCGTGGGTTCCTTCGATAAAAAGATTTACGGACTAAATGCTTTGACCGGGGACAAAATCTGGGAGTTTACCACGGGAGCCAATAACGTAGCTACTCCCCTGATTGTTGATGGTGTTGTCTATGTGGGTTCTCTGGATAGTACCTTCTATGCCCTGGATTTACAGACCGGGGATGAGAAATGGAGCTTTAAAGCTGGCAACTGGTTCTGGGCTAAAGCGGTAATGGCTAACGATATCATTTTTGCTCCCAGTATGGATAACAAAGTCTATGCTTTCGATATAAAAACCGGCTCAAAAATCAATGAATACGACCTGGGCGGTCAGATTTCTTCAAATCCGGTAATTATAAAAGGGAAAGTTATAGTTGCCACTCAAAACAAGACATTATGGTCAATTGATTCAACCAACCCACAGACCGAAGCCAGAAAAATCGCTGATATTCCTGCAGACGTATCATCTCCATTGACAGCTTTGGGTGATATTGTATTCATTAATGGACTTGATGTGGTGAATAGAGCCGAAAACAAATTGTTTGGTTACAATGTGGCAACCGGGGCAGTTTCCTCACCCATATCATTGAATTATTAAAAATACCTGACGAGAGAGGTAGATTTATTTGAATGCCTGGGATTTAGTTTTATTACAGCCGTTAATTAATATCCTGATTGCCATTTCTCACTACTTGTTCAATAGTTTCGGTATCACCATTATAGTCCTGACTTTGATCATCCGCTTCATATTGTTACCCCTCACACTTAAACAATTGCGGGCTTCCAAGAAAATGCAGGACCTTCAACCGCAACTTCTGGAATTACAAAAAAAATATGCCAAGGATAAACAGAAACTGGCTCAAGAGCAGATGAAACTGTATAAAGAATCCGGCGTTAATGCAGCCGGATGCGCTCTGACCATGATCATTCAATTCCCGATCTGGATTGCACTCTATCAAGCGATAATACTGGCTCTGGCTCTTAATCCTGAAGCTCTTATTAACTTATCTCGTTATTTGTATTCATGGGTAGTGCCGCTGGCTGCGCTGCCTTTTGAGCCCTATTTCCTGGGCATGAATCTGGCTAATCCTAATGCCGTGCTGGCGATCCTGGTGGGTGTTTCAATGTGGATTCAACAAAAAATGGTCACTCCCACCACTCAAGATCCGCGAACTGCCCAACAGAGTCAGATGATGCTCTGGATGATGCCGTTGATGTTCACATTCTTCAGCTTCTCTTTCCCGGCCGGGCTGGCATTATACTGGTTCGTGTCTAATATCATCTCCATCGTGATCCAATACTTTGTCACCGGATGGGGCAGTTTGAACCTCAATTTTATACGCAATTTGCGCCGTGGTTCAAAACCGCAAGAATCCGGACGAGAGCGTCAATTAAAGAAGAGACTGGAAAATGAAGCCAGAATCAAAAAGGACGAATCAGGCTCCCGAAGCGACCGTGATTCTTCCGAGAAATAAGGATTATCTGATGGAAAGACTGGAAATAACTGCCAGGACAGTTGAAGAAGCCATAAAAAAAGCCAGTGCTGCCCTAAATCTGACTGAAGATAGACTTAAAATCGAGGTAGTGAGTGAAGGTCGCAGCGGAGTGCTGGGCATAGGCGCCTCTGATGCCAGAATATTGGCTAGTGCGGTAGACTTTGAGAGCATTGGGGCCAATAATGAGCAGGTTGAAGAAGCCAGACAGTATGTTCAGGAATTACTGAATAAACTGGGTCTAAAAGGCACCATTGAAGTAAATATGCCGGAAGAAGAACTAGATGAAGAAGGAGAGGTCAACCCTGTAGTCTTTAATCTTACTGGACCTGAAATGTCCGGACTGATCGGACGCCGCGGACAGACTTTAGATTCATTCCAATATATCCTCAGGTTAATACTGTCTCGTAAAACCCGTTCTAGAATTCCAGTGATTATCGATGTGGATAACTATAAAAAGCGCCGTTTAGAGGAATTAAGAGCCATGGCGTTGAATGTAGCCGAACAAGTTAAAGCCCGGAAAAACACTATTCGTTTGGAACCTATGCCGGCTTACGAAAGAAGGATAATACATACGACTTTGGCGAACGATACAGAAGTGGTGACCGAAAGCACCGGAGAAGGAGAATCCCGCAAAGTTGTGGTTTTTCCCAGGAACAAAAAGTAACTATTAAACATTCCTCTTACAGGAGGAGATCCTGTAATGCGATTGACTTGTCACCTTTCATTATGGTAACCTGAAGCCAGTAAAAGTGTTGAAGGAGAAGAGTAAGAGACCGGTCAACGAATAGCGAATCTGGTACAGTGGAAGCAGAAACGTGCACCGCCTCCGAAAATCACTCCAGAGCTGCCAACCCAAAGGGATATTCCGAGTAAGCTTGGCCGGAGTCGTCAACCGTTAGCCGTGACGAAGGCATGAATGCGTGCCTTGAGTGAGTGCTTCTGTTGAGTACAGGAGAACCCGGGTGGTACCGCGGATTGAATTTTAGTCCCGTCCCAGGAGGACGGGATTTTTTGTTTCAAATATTAAGGTTCGCTTTGGATAGGAGTTAATAATGTTTAAACCGGTCTCCAGCAAAATCGATTTTTCAAAAGTAGAAGAAAATATACTGCCTTTGTGGAAAGAAAAATCCATTTTTGAAAAAAGTGTTGAAACCCGTAAAGGAGCGCCTCGTTTCACACTTTATGAAGGACCTCCCACGGCTAACGGTAATCCCGGCATTCATCATGTCCTGGCGCGAGTGTATAAAGACATAATTCCGCGCTATAAAACCATGAAGGGCTGCTATGCACCGCGCATTGCCGGATGGGACACGCATGGACTACCGGTAGAATTGGAAGTTGAGAAGAAACTGGGACTATCCAGCAAGACCCAGATCGAAGAATACGGTATCGCCAGGTTTAATGAAAAGTGCAAGGAAAGCGTCCACGGTTATTTGGCCAATTGGAACAAAATGACTGAACGCATCGGGTACTGGTGCGATATGCAGCATCCTTATGTAACCATGGACAACGAATACATTGAGAGTGTTTGGTGGACCATTAAACAACTCTGGGACAAAGGGCTGATTTACCAGGGTTACCGGGTAACTCCGCACTGTCCGCGCTGCGGAACTTCTTTGAGTTCGCATGAGGTGGCCCAGGGGTATGTGGATGATACGGTGGACCCTTCAGTATATCCGAAATTCAGAGTGATCAGTTTTGCCGACTCCTCTCTCAAAAGCTATTTGAGTCAAAAACCTGTCTACCTGATGGCCTGGACTACCACTCCCTGGACTCTACCCGGCAATACCGCACTGGCGGTTTCCGCTCCGGCTGATTATGCGGTTCTGGAAAATGGAGAAAGCTTTATCATCCTGGCTGACCAACTGCGGGAAAAAGTTGGGTTGAATGACCTCAAGGTAATAGAAGTTATCAAGGGTAGCAAGCTGGTGGATACCCGTTACGAACCCCTGTATAATCCCCACCGGTTTAATGTAGAAAGGCGGAGGGCAGAATTATTTAAAGGGCCGGATGGTGTGGAGCGCAAAGAATTCAGGGTACAGCCGGTTGACCTGAATCTCACCTATCCTGTCATTGCGGCCGACTTTGTAACCATGGATGAGGGTTCCGGTATTGTGCATGTCGCTCCGGCCTTCGGTGAGGTTGACTTCAATGCCGGTTTGGAGAGGGGACTGGATTTTGTTCAACAGGTGGATTTGGCCGGAAAAATCACTGGTACTTATTCCTTTGCCGGTAAGTTTGTAAAAACTGCCGATAAGGATATTATTTTTGATCTCAACCAGCGCGCATTGCTGAACAAAAGCGGAACAGTGACGCATACCTATCCTTTCTGCTGGCGCTGTAATACACCCCTTTTGTACTATGCCAAGCAGACCTGGTATATCCGGACCACTGCCTCAAAAGACCGTCTGCTGGCCAATAACGCCAAAATCAACTGGTTTCCGGAACACATCAAAAACGGACGTTTCGGAGACTGGTTGGAAAACAACGTGGATTGGGCTTTTTCCCGCGAACGCTACTGGGGCACACCTCTTCCGGTCTGGCGCTGTGAATCCTGCTCTAAAGTAGAATGTATGGGAAGTTTTGCGGAATTAGCTTCCAGATCCGGCCAGGATGTTGAGTCGGTAAAATCTGCCCGGCTGGGGATGCACCGGCCTAACGTGGATGAAATCACATTGAAATGTGCTTGCGGAAGCCAGATGAAGCGGGCTTCGGAAGTTATTGATTGCTGGCTGGATTCGGGAAATATGTCGTTAGCCCAATATCATTATCCATTTGATCCCTCCAGCCTGGCTATTCACCAAGACGGTCGTTTTCCGGCGGATTATATTTGTGAAGGAGTTGACCAGACCCGCGGCTGGTTTTATAGTTTGCATGCGCTGTCAACTCTGCTATTTGACCAACCCTGTTTTAAAAACGTGATCTGTACCGGCCACGTTCTGGATGCCCAGGGTGAAAAAATGAGCAAAACTCGCGGCAACGTAGTAGACCCCTGGAAGATAATCAACAAATATGGTGCAGATGCCTTGCGCTGGTATCTGCTGGTGGCCACCCCGGCGGGCAACGTCAAGCGTTTTGCGGAAGAACAGGTGGCAGATATCACACGCCAGTTCCAATTGATTCTATGGAATGTTTACTCCTTCTTTGTTATGTACGCCAATATTGATAACTATAAACCGGAAGCTAATATCAAACTGAATTCCGAGAATGAGCTTGACCGCTGGATTTTATCCGAGCTGAACCAGTTAATCCGGGAAGTGGACAATGATCTGGGGAATTATAATCCTACTGATGCCGGACGCAAGATGGAAATATTTGTAGATAATCTTTCCAACTGGTATGTCCGCCGCAGCCGCCGCCGTTTTTGGAAAAGCGGTAATGATGCGGATAAAATAGGAGCTTATAACACCCTTTATACCTGCCTGACCTCCTTCATCAAGCTACTGGCGCCGTTTATGCCTTTTATGGCAGAAGAAATGTATCAAAACCTGGTTAAATCGGTTTACCCGGATGCTCCCGAAAGTATCCATCTGACCGATTTTCCGGCGGCGGATGAATCCAGGATTGATGTTCAGCTTTCGGTTGCCACACGTATGGCTATCAAAGTATCCAGTTTGGGAAGGGCGGCTCGCAGCGGAGCCAATGTTAAAGTCCGCCAACCGCTTTCTAAATTAGTGGTGGTTCTGAAATCCAGGACAGAAAGGGAGAGCCTGAACCAACTAAAATCCCAGATTGTTGAGGAACTTAACGTCAAGGATATAGAGTGTATTGACGATCATGAAGCGTTGCAGAAATTGGGTTATGCCTGCATGACGGAAGGCGATATATCCGTGGGTCTTTGCACTGCGGTTACTGCCGAACTTGAGAGAGAAGGCATGGCCAGGGAAATAGTACACCGCATACAAACGATGCGTAAAACTGCCGGTTTTGAAATAGCAGACTATATTTTGACTTATTGGGAAGGGGATGAATACATGGGTGATGTGATGACTGATACTCAAACAGCCGTTTATATCAAAAATGAAGTGCTGGCCCGGGCATTAACCAGCGGAGTTCCGGAAGAAGGCGTTTACGCAGAAAGCTTTAAATTGGGCGGGCATCCAATAAAGCTGGGGGTGAAAAAAGCCTGAAGCTGCAACTATAACGCAACTGGTGAACACACCGGGTGCAAGAAGCTCATGACCAGGGCTTTTTGCACCCTGTTTTTTTGGTTCAAGTTAATCCGAGAAGAAATAAAGCAACAGTCTCTGAACTGACGCCAAACCTGTTTGTCAGTTCACTGTTTACATATTCCTGATTATGGAACGTGCACCAGAGACAGGGGATTATCCCAGACTTTCCAAAAATTTAGTAACCGAATTTTTAAACTCGGCGAATTGTTCGCGGCGAATATTATGGCCGGCACCCATTATTTTGACACACCGAAATGGGTAAGTAGATTTCCAAAGTTGCTGGGCCAGATTGGCCGCGGCCGGTTCGACTATGCCTGATTCGGATGTTATGAGAAGGGTGGGGCATTTTATAAAGGGCACCTGTTCTTTATAAGTTGGGCCGTCAAAAACCAGGTTCTTAAACAGATTGGGGTCAAACTGGCTCTTGGATTCCACCCAGGGTTTCAATTCACTTTCCGACCATTTTGGATTTGACTTACGTCCCTCCGCCATTAGCTCATCGCGGGACATCTGGGCGAAGCCCGCCATGGTTTTAAGCATCTCCTGGCGTTGTCTTATAGTGTCATGGGTTTCTCTGGACGGATCAACCGGTTCACGCCAGGCGGGGTCCTCCAGGATAATGGCTTTAGGTAAGTCAGGGTAGCTTACCGCAATATTAACGGCGGTACCTGCTCCCATTGAATGTCCCATAATTAATGGTTTTTTAAGGTTCAACTGGTTTATCAAGCCGGCGATTTGCCAGGCATGGTCGGAGAACTTAAATCCAGGAGTCAATCGGTCCGATTTACCGTGACCCTGGGCATCCGGCATTATTACATCATAATTTTCGGAAAGCCATTCAGCGACCGGAGTCCAGCAAAGACCGTTATCTGTAGCTCCATGCAGCAAAACGAAGGGAGTCTTGCCCAAACCCGTCCGGTAATAGTGGATTTTTATTCTATTAACAGATACTTCACCTTCGGCGTATTTCAAAGTCAGAATCCTCCTTAACCACAGGTTGCCACTATCATAAGGCAAATTGACGGTAGTGGCAATTCCGCCAAGAGAAAACTATTTCGAGCAATTTACAAGGGTAAAAAAAAGAAAGCTGAGTTTGGTTAAATCTCAGCCTTCTGCTTTTGGAAATATTTGATTCTTATGAAGCCGGCGATTGTTCCAGAGTCACCTTTACAGTGGAAGCCGCATTATCGCGCCAGAATGTGATCTGAACTACATCTCCGATCTTCTGGCTGCGTATCAATTTAACGAGACCTTCAACCGTCTTGACTTCCTGGTTGTTTAAAGCTGTGATAACATCGAACCTTCGTAATCCGGCTTTGCTGGCCGGTCCGCTAGCGACGACCTCAGTTATCAGTACACCGCTTTTTACTTTTAAATCCAACTGGTTGATGGCGAACGAATCGACGGTATACAACCTGGTGCCTATCCATGGACGTGCCACAAAACCGTTGGCGATCAGTTCATTGATAATTGGCACGGCAACCTGACTGCTGATGGCATAACCCATCCCTTCCACGCCTACCTGGACGACTTTG
>DATIKD010000280.1:0-3059 GCA_035477965.1 Dehalococcoidales bacterium
TATCCAGATTGGCCACGGCATTCTGTTTTATCTTTTGCACTTCTTTGGCCATTTCCAGCGTATGCGGGAAGCGCCTCAGGGCTTCATTAACGTTGTTGCGGTAGCTGGCAATAGCCCGGGTCAAAGCCAGTTTAATCCGCTCGTTATGAGCGGCTTCCATTATTTCGCGGCGGTATTCTTTAGCTTCAGACACAGATTATTCCTCCAAAGACCTGGCCACCAGTTCGGCCAAATCCAACACTGCCACTTTATCAGCCTTGAGGGCCTTCAGCCCGGTTTTAATTTGCATAATACAACCCGGACAGTGAGTCACTATCAGGCTGGCGCCGGTCTCCAGCAGTTCCCTGACCCGGTTCTTAGCCAGCATTTCACTCATTTCCGGATAGACGGCTTCAAAACCGCCTCCGCCGCCGCAGCAGGTGGCAAATTCACAGCGCGTCCATTTTGGCTCAACCAGTTCAAGGTTTTTTATAGCCCGGATAATGGTGCGCGGCTGATCGGCCAAATTCAGATATCTGACCAACTGGCAGGGATCATGGTAGGTTACCTTTGTCGACTCCGGGAAACGGAGTTTAAGCTGGCCGATATTTTCTGCCACTACTTCTGAAAAATGGCTAACGGTGACCGGATTTTGGCCGTCGGTTCCCACAATCAGATTTTTCAGGGTATAAGTACAGGAAGGCACGATGCTAATAATCCGGCTTACTCCGGCCGCTTTCAGGCGGTCATTCACACTACCGGAATGGCTCTTGAAATCACCCGCCGCTCCCATGAAATGCAGAAGGCCGCCGCAGCAGGGTTCATCTTCCGCCAGATAGGCCGGACTGATTCCCAACCGGCGCAAAACAGCCACTGCAGCCCGCAGAGGTTGTCCGTCCTCTCCCAGTCCGAGTGTTTTCAAAAATAACCCGTCTAATTTCATTTGTTTTTGCAGGTTAGCCAGGGCCAGGGTGTTATCCAGTCCCACAAAACTGCGGTCCAGCCGCCGCAGCATGTTCATCAGGGCTTCCAGCTTATGGTCAAACTGATATCCGCAGCCGGCAAAGAAGATAGTTTCTCCGCGTTTGGGCAAATTAAGGCCCGCTGCCCAGCGCGCTCCTTCAGATTTGGAGACGCCCAGGAGGTTGTCTTTGCGTTGAATGTTATCTGCCAGGTATCTTAAACCCGGAGGCACCAGAGATTTTTTGGCCACTTGCACACACCTTTCAATTATCTGCCGGAGGTTCTGATCTAATTATACCCGTAATTTCGGTTAGATGTGAAATGGCCCTTAATCCTCCTTTTGCAAGGTTCAGCCTGTTTGCGGAATTGCACCCAACCATGCACATCCCTCAGAGGTTATATGATGGCGGAATCTGGCGACAGGTGCTCGAGGCGCTAAAGCGGGGCAAATATTCTTCTATATATGGGGCGCAGAACATTAAAGTATGACCGGATAACACGCTCGGATAATCCAAACATGATGTTGACTTGTTGCGGCAAAATATGTAGTATTTTAACTATCTCAAATCATATATGATTTATGTTCCCTTCAGCTGATGCCCAAAAATTTGAGAATGGCCTGTGCGGGAAAGTAATTACTTGCCTGGAAAAATACCCAATGGGCAACTCAGAAAATGAACTTTGCCGGCAGGGACAAAAAGGAGAAACGGCCAGAATGTCTGAGAACAAGTATGCCAAATACGTCATCAGAGAGCCCAGCATGAGAACGCCTCACCCGCAAATTACCCTGCCAATTGTAGCTTTTAACCGGGGCCGGAGTGATTTTCCTGAGTCCAATTTTTCCATTAACTGGGAGGTGATATCCAAACCCTTTGTGATGGAAACAGCCGGCCACACTCATGATTGGGACCAGTTGCTGTGCTTCATCGGCGGCAATTCCCAGAATTTTTTCGATTTTGGGGCTGAAATTGAGATCTTTCTGGGCGAGGAAAGATATTTTATCAATACCACCACCCTGGTATGGATACCCAAAGGCCTGGTCCACGGACCCCTGGAATTTAAAAAAATACACCAGCCAATCATGTTCAATAATATCGTCATGGCCTCCCGCTACGGACGGGCAAGCCAGTTATAAATTGCCGGGTCTGCCAAATAAACATATTAGTAAGGGTAAAGGAACGGGAAAGGTGAAAAAGAGCGCGGCTGAGCTGCATCAGGAAAGAGAAAAGAGGTTCACCGAAGCCATTGAATTAAAAATCCCGGACAGAGTGCCCATGGAAATCTCATTCGGCTATTTTCCGGCGGTTTACTGCGGATTGACCTGTGAAGCGGCTTATTACGATTATGATGGATGGCTTTCTGCCTGTAAACGAGTTCTAACCGACATGGGAGAAGATATGAGCCGCGTCCAGCCCTTTTTCCCCGGCCGTGTTCTGGAAATGATCAATCCTAAATCCATGACCTGGCCAGGCCACGGCACTTCTCCGCACCATACCCACCAGGCAGTTGAAGGCGAATTTATGCTGGCCGGTGATTATGACGTGTTTCTGTCCGACCATACGGATTTTATTCTGCGCAGCTATCTACCCCGGCTGTGTGGAGTGATGGAGCCTTTTTCTGACCTGCCCTCTTTTTCATCGCAGGGTTATGGTTACTTCCTCTCACTCACTCTGGCGGAAGCCATGATCAGGCCCGAAATGGCGGATGCCATCGCGAAAATGCAGCAGGTCGGGAAAGAACTGCAGAAGTGGCGACCTAAAATGGAGGCTTTCAACCGTGAGATCGAAGTTGATCTCGGGATTCCCGTCTATACCCCCTTGCGGGCACTGGCCCCTTTTGATGCCATTTCCGATCATTTACGAGGTATGCGCGGTTCTATGCTGGACATGTACCGTCAGCCGGATAAGGTCGTGGCCGCCTGCGAGCGGATATTGAAACGAATGGTCAGCGGCCTGAAACCGGCAGCGCCAGGGAAAAACACCCGGGTGGGAATTCCGCTGCACCGCGGGTCGGAAGGCTTTATGTCCATTAAACAGTTTGAGACCTTCTATTGGCCCACGCTAAAAGGACTGATCCTGGCCCTGGTGGATAACCACTATACACCCTGCGTGGCGTTC
>DATIKD010000281.1:0-4176 GCA_035477965.1 Dehalococcoidales bacterium
TCCATCCCGCATACCCGGCGCGGTATTGTATTTGGCTTCCAGATCGGGCAACAAATCAATGGGTACACGGACCCCTCTGGACTGCAGTTCGGTTTTTGTACGGGCGATTCCTGGCATGGATAAACCTCCTTCGAATTAAAACCTTGAAAATCTTCCGGGTTATTTTCCGGCCTGATTTTTTATTAGTGAAATGCATAAATCGAACCCTGCCATATCAGCCCTGACCTGCGCTAGCCGCATGTCTGTCTGGTCCAGGATTTGGCGGATTTCAGGTAAAGTATAGCTGGCCATCAATGCTTTCGGCCATAATTGCCGGCGAGCCTCAGGCATAAAGAGACTAATGACTTTTCTGGCGGCGTCATATATGGGTATTCCCACCACGCGCCGGTTATCACGGATGAGAATCAAGCCGCTGTTACGGGTCACTCGCCAGATTTCGTTGAATACTCTAACCGGGTCTTGCCAGTGGTGCAGAGAGGCATAGCTGGTGACCACATCAAAAGTGTTGTTCGGAAAAGGCAGGGAGGCGCCGGTAGCCTGCACGAAATCGGTCCTGTTTAACCTTTCCATTTTACCCGCCAAAACCCGTCCTCTCTGCAGCATGTCGAAAGAAATATCCAGTCCAATCACCTTAAAACTCAATTGTGGAGAACGGGTCAATTCAAGAGCCAGGCGGCCTGTGCCGGTACCTACATCCAGCACCAGCCCTCCCGTAATTCCGTAACGTCCAATATTTTTAGCGGTCAGGCGGTATTCCGGCCGCATAAAAAAGGCGGCGTACCGGTCATACTGTTCCGCAAATTCCGTTCCCCTAAATGGTTCCTGGGTTAAGGGTACCCTGGATTTACTCATTCTGTACCTGTTTATTTAAAAACCAGATTGTCATAACTGGCGTCGGTTGGAATCAGGCCTTTGGATTTCATCCAATGGGACATAGAAGCAACTTCATCCGGAGTTGGCAATCTCACTTCGGGAAAAACAGGAATAACATATGAGCTTGCCAGTCCTTCCGGCACCTGGGCGGTTTTTACCAGCAAAGTACGGTATTTTTCGGTTCCGGCATTAATCAGGGCAACTTCTTCATTCCAGGATTTAACAAAATTCCTGATCGCCTGTGGCTGGTTGTTGACGGTATTCAGATTAAAGATCAGGGCAGGACCAGCCAATAAAAGGGTGGAATCATCCAGAATCAGGCGGTTGCCGCTGGCAATAGCCTGTTCAGAAAGGGGAGGAGTTAAAATAGCAGCCGTGACGTCTCCGGACTCCAGCATAGTTAAACGCAGAGGCATTCTGGGAACATTGACGTAAGTAACATCATTGCTGCTAATACCCTGGCTGGCCAGCAATTTATCCAGGGCATAATCCATGATAGTACCGGTGCTGGTAGCAATTTTGGCCCCCTTCAAATGAGCGGGCTGGGTGATCCCGCTTTTAGGTGCAGCTACAATTTTAAACATACCAGGCATAAGATTATGACCGGCCACTTTGCAGTTCAGTACTTCTTTGTTCATGTTGATGGCTTCATAAATGCTGTCTACAAATCCATCCAGTTGTCCGGCCAAAAAGGCATTATTTCTTTCAAGCACACTGGCGAAGGGGACTATTTCAACTCTTAGATTATTTTTCTCAAAAACCCCATCCTGCTGAGCGGCATACAGGACCAAATCGAAGATACGAGGCAAAGAGCCGATTTTTAAAGTCACGGGGGCCGGCTGGGCGGGTGGAGTATTAGCTGCAGGTGTAGTGGCGGGGCGGCTGCAGCCAGATAAAATAATGACCAAAACCAGCAGAATTGAAACCATGATAACCAGTTTTTTCATTTATCGTTCTCCAAACTAATCTATTTTAGACCTAAATTGAATGTTTATGCTTGCCCACCTGTGTCCAGCGGCAAAAACGGTTTTCTGTCTCAGCCAGAATAATAAAGGCTGAGGCTCCGATCAAACTCATAGCCAGAACCCCGGCATACATGCGGGAATAGTCCAGCCGTTGCCAGGTATCCATTATATAAAACCCCAACCCTGAAACGGTAGCAAAAGACTCCGCCAGGTACAGCACGGCAATTGAAACGGCAACGTTAAGCCGCAAGGCGGTGAGAGTGGAAGGTAAACAGGCCGGCAGATAAACATACCTGAGCAGATGCCAGCGGTTGGCTCCCAGAGAACGCAGTGACAGAACATACTCAGCCGGAATATTGCGAGAAGTATCCCGCGTAATCACCAGCACCTGAAACACCAGTATTAAACTGATCAAAAATATTTTACTGACATCGCCAATTCCCAAAAACAAAATAATAATAGGCAATAGTGTTATTTTGGGGATAGGATAAGTGACATAGACCAGCGGATAAAAGTATTTGTCCCAGAGACGGTTGTGTCCCAGCCACAAACCCAGCGGAACCCCTATCAGAGTGGCGGCCAGCATAGCTAACAGTATCCGCCAGGAACTGACCAGGATGTGCCAACCCAACCCTTGCGGAAGATCGATAAAAAATGCGTAAAATACTTTCCAGGGCGGCGGGAGAATAGGTTTTTGCACCGCCAGAGAAACCACTACCCATATGAACAGCAATACCAGTATGGCCAGAAAGATGGGTTTTTTATTCATATCTGCCTGTCCCCGGTACTGCCGGCATATTTTTCGATTAAACCTCGGAGTTGGCGGCAAAGTGCACGATATCCAGGCTGTTCTCTGTATTCGGCATTGCCGGAATCCGGATTTTCAATTAAATCACCTCGGGTATTAGGCGCTTTCTGCAAAACCATAATATGACTGCCCCAGTAAACAGCCTCTTCAATGTTGTGAGTCACCAGGACCATGGTGGAGGGTTGCTTGCGCCAGAGTGTCAGAGTCAAATCCAGCAAATCTTCCCGGGTGAGAGTATCCAGCGAGGCAAAGGGTTCATCCATCAGCAATAAAGACGGCTGCATGATTAACGTCCGGGCAATAGCCACTCTTTGTCTTTGTCCGCCACTCAATTCAGATGGATAATGGGATGAGACAGATTCTATGCCCAGGTCAACCAGCCATTTTTGTGTCATTTCGTTAACCTGCGTCCGATCTGTTTTCTGAATCTTCAAACCCAGCGCCACATTTTGGAAAGCGGTAGCCCAGGGAAGCAAGCCGTAGTCCTGCAATACCAACCCGGTTTGTACTTTATGAGGTCCAAGGCCATCAGAGATAGTAATTTGCCCGGATGAAGGGACTCGCAGACCGGCTAAAAGGTATAAAAGCGTTGTTTTGCCGCAGCCTGACGGCCCGATCACTGACCAGCGTTCTCCCGGTTTGATAGTCCAGTTGAAATCACTGAAAATCGGGACACGTTTATTATAGGCAAAACTCAATGATTTGACTGTCACCATATGTTCAGGTTTTCCTTGCGAAGTTAAAAGAACAAGAAAACACTGAGCAAAATACCCAATCTGGCTACCAGCATGAAATAGGTAGCCGAGGTAAATGCCCGGATGCCTTTGGCGAAGTTGGCTGAGTCACGCATAAAGCCCAAACTTATGTAGAGGGTTACCAATCCCATCACGATAAAAGGAATCATAAAAACCGGGCCCAGATTGGCATAAAAACTCAGAAATACTCCCATGCCCAGCGTAACCACCAAAAAAATAAAGCCCAATATGGCGGCGCTGTTCGGTGAGGTAGTCACAAACAGTGCGGGCACCTGGGTTAAAGTTTTCCCTTTAACTTTCCGGATGGGATGCAAAGGTGAATAAACCATAATATGCCCAGCCTGCCAGCAAGCAGAAAATACATATAAAACCCACGGCATCCAGGAGGTAAATAAAGTATCCGGTGAGAAGGCGGTCCAACCGCACAGCCATAATAATCCCTGTATCGGAGGCAAAACCAGGTAACCTACCAGATCTCTTAACCAGGCAGAATAAAGGCAGCCCATTATTACGGCTATCAGTGAAACAACAAAACAGGTAAAGTTGAAAAAGTACCAGATAAGCCCCAGGGACACTGCAAAACAAGAAATTACAAATAGCAGGACTTGCAGGGAATTCAACCGGCGGCTGGGGATGGGGCGGCCGGGCCAGCATTCAATATCCCGCCGTCTGTCTACGAAATCATTGAAGGCGTGAATTGCGGCATAAGCCAGCAAAGCTGAAACTAACCCCACCAGAGCTAAATGCCATTCTGGAAAACCCCGGTTGGCCAGAG
>DATIKD010000282.1:0-4438 GCA_035477965.1 Dehalococcoidales bacterium
CAGTTCCTTGCCGAGTTGTTCTTTATAATTCTTTCGCCCGCAGGAAGAGATAACCCGGCGGGTTTCCTCACCGGAAGCCACGCGCGCATAAAGCTCCTTAAAGACGGGCATGACCGCTTTTTTAAATTTAGGTTTCCAGTCCAGTGCGCCGCGCTGGGCAGTGGCGGAACAGTTGGAATACATCCAGTCCATGCCGTTTTCAGCTACCAGCCGGATAAGGCTTTCAGTTAATTCTTCCACTGTTTCATTGAAAGCCTCGCTGGGGCTATGTCCGTGCTTTCGTAAAGTATCATATTGCGCTTCCATGATGCCGGCCAGGGCTCCCATTAGAACACCCCTCTCACCCACCAGGTCGCTGTAAACTTCTTTCTCAAAAGTGGTGGGGAACAGATATCCGGCCCCAATTCCGATGCCTAAAGCTATGCAGCGCTCTTTGGCCCGCCCGGTGTAATCCTGATAGATGGCAAAACTGGCATTAATGCCCTCGCCGGAAAGGAAGTTACGGCGCAGGGAAGTACCGGAACCCTTGGGCGCCATTAGCATTACATCCACGTAGTCCGGTGCTATGATTTTGGTCTGGTCTTTATAAACAATGGAAAAGCCGTGAGAGAAATAGAGAGCATCACCTTTCTTTAAATTCTTTTTAACCACAGGCCAGATTTTAGGCTGGGCGGCATCAGCTACCAGCATCTCAATGACCGTGCCGCGCTTAACCGCTTCTTCGATCTCAAAGAGGTTTACTCCCGGCTTCCAGCCGTCGTTGACTGCGCGGTTCCAGTCGGTCATGAATTCTTTAGACTGGCCGACAATCACGTTAAAGCCGTTGTCCCGCAGGTTTAAAGACTGGCCGGGACCCTGTACTCCGTAGCCTATGATAGCGATGATTTCCTTTTTCAGAACCTGGCGAGCTTTTTCCATGGGGAATTCGCTGCGCATAATGACTTCTTCTTTAACACCGCCAAAATCGATGATTGCCATATTCTTACCTCCCTTGCTTTAATCCTCAACTAAAAGTTTGCCCGAACTCATACAAATTACTAATGGGCTCGGCAGGTATCGAACCTGCGACCAAGAGGTTATGAGCCCCCCGCTCTACCACTGAGCTACGAGCCCGTGCGATCTGCCTGGAAACTCTGAAAATATATCACGAACGGGCGAAATACCAGATTTGATTATACTCTTTTGGGCGTTGGAGGGTCAAGGTAAAATTGATTATTACCGGACTTCTCGCCAATTCTGCCGCACCGAAACCTGTTTCTTGTCGGAGCAGTACCCGAAGATTTCATGCCATGTTGGAATCTCTGTTTAACGTCAGACCTAAGCACGGCCAGGAATCCGGCGGAGGCTTTTGATTGACGTTACTGAGGTATGGAAGCTCCTTAAGCAGAGGGAAATCGCCTTCGGCCCTCGCTCTTTATGTCCCATTCCTGCCATCGTATTCGTCCCAAAATCTGGTATAGAAGTTCGGGATTCCGGACTCCCTCTCCACTTTTACCGTCGGCATAAACATGAAAGGTTCCTGCCGTTCTTACTACTTTGGGTAGGTGTAAAAATGGTTTTATTTGGCTGGTTGGACGGGAGAACCCTGCCCGCCGGTGGGCGCCGGCCACAGGGCCTCAGCTTCGGCGGGCATATCCAGTGCCAGTAATTTCTTCCTGCTGGGTTTGGTGGTTATCCTGTCCCAGTCCAGATAACCCAGGTTCCAGTAATTTTGCGCTTCCAGATCAACTGTCACCCCGGCTAACGGACCTTCGTTAAAAGGCGGACGACCCAGAATCCGGTTATGGACTGCATGTTTCAGCGGGTTTATCCCTTCTCTTAGATTGAAAAGGTGGCGCATGGTGGCTATGCGGTCACCGGTTTTTAGCAGTTCTTCCAGCGTATAATCCCAACCCATCACTGACCTGGCATAACCCACATAATATTTTTCAGGGGCTCCAAAAAGATTGCCGTGCAAACACAAGCCGGCCGCGTTAAGCCATGTTCCGATAAAGGCAGTTGGGCCAAAACCACCGGTGTGCCTTCCCGGAGTAGCATCCATAACGTACATCGATCCCATGGGCCGGCCGATATAGGCCATGAATCCACCTTTGGGATCATGCATACCAACTTCCTGGCCTCCGATATGCACACTGAACTGCTCACAACCCCGGCCTATCCTCTCCGTCGCCAGCTTAACTCCATCCGCCAGGATATCACCGAACCCTTCTCTTTTTACCATCTTTTCCAGCATCGCGATCAGTGCTCGGTGATCACCCCACTTCAGCTCGATCCCGTCCGTGTCGGTTTTACTGATCAGCCCATTTTCATAACACTCCATGGCAAAAGCAATTATACTGCCGGCCGAAATAGTATCCATTCCGTAACTGTTGCAGATATAATTGGCCATATTCAATGATTCCAGATTGGTATTGGCGCAATTGGAGCCAAAGGCCGCCATGGTCTCATATTCCAGTCGATGATTGCCGGCAGGGTAATTGTATTCTCCTGAGCCGGCTTTAAGAGAGGCTTTACAAGCTGCCGGACAATGCCAGCAACCTTTGCGGTGATCCAGATTAGCAATCACTTTATCCCCGTGCAGTGAAGATACATCCGGTATATCTTTTATACCTACACCACCCCAGTTTTTTACCGGAGAGTCTCCGCTCAGCGCTGAAGAATCAGCATGACTGCCGGTCCCGTATTTGGTAAAACGTTCCAGAAATGTCCGGGAGGAACGTACCTGTTCTTGCCGCAGTCCGTCAACAGCTTCGCCATCCACCACCGGGACTTTCCGATCGCCCCTCACCACCACTGCCTTCAGTTTCTTGGAACCCATCACGGCGCCCATGCCTGAGCGCCCGGCCGCATCACCCCGGTTGGTAATAATACAGGCCACACGTGAAAGCTTTTCCCCGGCGGGCCCAATTACAGCCACTTTAGCGGCCGGATATATCGATTCCAGGTGTTCTTCAACTTCCTGTGTCATTTTTCCCCATAAGTGTTTGGCATCTTTGAGTTCCGGCCGGCCGTTATCAATAAGCAGATAGACCGGTTCAGGAGAAATACCGGTGAACAACACGGCATCATAGCTGGCAAATTTTAGAAAAGGACCAAAATGCCCTCCGCTGCTGGCATCTCCCCAGCCTCCAGTTAAAGGTGATTTTCCCACGGCTGAAAAGCGCGCGCCGGTAGTGGCCTGTGTGCCGGTTAAAGGCCCGGTCATTAAACCCAGAATGTTTTCCGGGCCGAGTGCATCCACTCCGCTTTTTTGCCGGTCGTAAATCAGTCTGGCAGCCAGACCGTAACCACCAATGTATTGGCGGCACATTTTTTCATCCAGAGCCCCATCTGAAAAACTCCCCGATGATAAATCCACCCATAGCACTTTCCCCATGTACCCACCCAACATGTCATTCTCCTTTTCGCGTAATGTGCCTTCCGGCTGGGAATATACCCTGACGGAGGGATAATGATCACCAAAACTTGAGCTAAACCCGCAATTTCACCATTCAACAACCGGCATTTTTTTGGAAAGTCCGGTATCCTTGAATTTCTCTTTCCAGTGACCGACCGGACAATAGGCCAGGCACTTGCCGCATTTCCAGGTAGGTGAAGCCTGCAGACCTCCCATCGGATCGTGCATGCTCATCACTGCCGAATTGACCTCTTGCGCGGTAGCTTCGCAGGAAGATACCAGGTCTTTATCACCGCCCACTTTTTTCATCAGGCCGTGAGTGGCGATGCGGCAGCGAGTCATATCAACATGGCAATACTCATAGGTTTTAACCCCGCCAGCATCCGGATATTCCACTCGGCGGGCCTCTTTTTCCCGGTATTTGCTTAGCGCAGAAGTAGGGCAAACAGTGGTACATATGTTGCATTTAGCCGGGTCACACAACTTTGGACCGCTATACATGGGGTCCGGCTGAAGTTCAGCAGTTGTTAGCACCGCTCCAAATCGATTCCTGGGGCCGAATTGAGGTGTCAGGACGATACTCATCCAGCCGAATTCACCCAGTCCGGCGGCTACTGCGGCATGCCGCTGGCTGACAGACATTCCAGCCTGCAGGGGGCCGACTTGCGTTGGAGCAGCGATAAACCCCGTATTACGTTCAATAAACTGGGCCAGATTATAAACCGTAAAAAGCAAATGGAAATTGGGGGTAAGAGTGTAACCATGAGTGCCATAAAGCGCCTGGGCTCCCTTTTTACCATCTTCAAAATTCCTGAATATGGCCTGCACTACCCCATCCGGCAAACGGGTACTGACCGAGATAACTGACTTGCAGCCGGGTAAAACATCTTCCGGATGAGTCCCCTTGGGGGCATTGGCAAAACGGGATACGGGGGCAATACCACACAGGTCCATACCCAGACTGCGGGCATGATCTTTAATAAGTTGTTCAAAAGCCATAATAATTCTCCTTTCCTTATCTTATAAATCGGCGGGTTTACC
>DATIKD010000283.1:0-5423 GCA_035477965.1 Dehalococcoidales bacterium
AGGGTTTTGGAGACATTTTGGCGGATGGAGTCAAAGCTGCAGCTCAAAGAATCGGACGGGACGCTGAAAAATATGCCATGCACATTCACGGCCAGGAAATACCCGGTCATCATCCGGCCGCCAGTTGCCACGTTACGACCACCTATTTAACGGATGCCACCCCCGCCCGTCATACCCAGGGTTCAGAAGAACACCACAGTGCCGGCCTCTTGCCTGAATTCAACCGTCAATCTTATAGCGGCCGCGGCCTGGCCCATAAAATCGGCGTCAGCTTCCAACATGCGCTGATGTGCTGCGGTGTCTGCCTTTTTGTAAATATGACTTATCCCCATAAAGATTTAATTGCTGAATTTATGCGGGCAGTGACTGGATGGGATATTGATACAGCCGAATTGATAGCCACGGGCGAGAGAATTGCCAACATGCGTCTGGCGTTCAATTTGCGGGAGGGTGTGGATTTAGCCGCTTTTCGCATTCCGGAGAGAGTGATTTGCCGCCCCCCGCAGACGGAAGGCCCCCTGGCCGGAGTATCGGTGGACAAAGAGACTATGGTAAAAGAATTTTTGAAAGAAATGGACTGGGATCTGTCGACCGGCAAACCGGCCAGACAGAAATTGCTGGAACTTGATCTGGAGGATGTGGCCAGGACGTTGTACCCATAATAAAAACAGGAGAAAGAAATGCCCAATAAATCGTTCAACGGCTATACCGGGAAAGTATTGAGAGTGAATCTCAGCACAGGGGAGATTTCGGTGGAATATCCGCCTGAAAACACCTACCGCAGATTCGTGGGCGGCACCGGCATGGGAGCCAAATACCTGTACGATGAAGTTCCGGCCGGAGTGGAATGGAACAACCCCGAAAACCGGCTTATCTGGTTTACCGGTCCACTGGCGGGGACCAGAGTCAGCGGGAGCGGGACCTTTTCAGTTGTCACGCGCGGACCTATGACCAATATGGCCGGAGCAACTCAGGCAAACGGTTATTTCGGTGCTTTTCTAAAGCTTTCCGGATTTGACGGGATAATATTACAGGGCCGCTGTCCTCAATGGCAGTACCTGTACATTCATGATGATACCGCTGAATTACGAGATGCTTCTCATTTGCTGGGCATGAATACCAATCAGACTGAAGACCATATCAATAAGGAAATCAAAGAGAAATGCAGTGTTTTTGGCATCGGCCCGGCCGGAGAGAACCTGGTGCGTTTTGCTGCCATCGTGGGAGACGGGGGTCATGTAGCCGGCCATAACGGGTCGGGTGCGGTGATGGGATCCAAGAAACTAAAAGCCATCGTGGTCAAGCGCGGCGAGCAAACGGTGAAGGTGGCTAACCCTTCACTCCTGGCTGAAAAAGCTAACATGATGATTGAAGATGCCATGCAAAAGGACCCGAACCTGGCGAAATTCGGAACTGCCAACGGTTTTCAGATTATGCATGTGACCGGACAACTGCCGGTAAGAAATTATACCACCAATATCTTCCCGGAAGCTGAAAAGTTTACCGGTCAGTCCCTGCGTACCAACTTTAAAATGACCACTGTCACCTGCTGGGCCTGCCGCCTGGCGCATTTACGTTCGGTGGAAATTACTGAAGGTCCTTATGCCGGTTTTGTGGGTGAAGAGCCGGAGTATGAGGCGGTGGCTGCCATGAGTTCACTGATCGGGCAGACCGATCCGGCTGCTATGATTGTCCTCTGCAACACGATTGACCGATTGGGTATGGATATCAACGAAACCGGCTATTTGATCGGCTGGATGATGGAGTGTTATGCCAAAGGTTATCTCGGAAAAGAGGATTTTGACGGGATTGCCATGGAATGGGGCAACGCTCAATCAGTTTTGCAGATCCTGGAAAAGGTGGCGCGACGTTCCGGCTGCGGTGCAGTTTATGCTGAGGGGGTTAAAAAAGCGGCGGAAAAAATAGGGGGAGACGCCCTTAAATGCGCCGTCTACACGCAAAAAGGGGCTTCGCCCCGCGGTCATGACCACCGCGCCCGCTGGAATGAAATTATTGATACCTGTCTTTCCAACACCGGCACTGTAGAAGTGGGCCCGGGTCTGCCATTTGCGGATATCCTGGGTCTGCCCCCCTTGCAGGACAAATTCGATGGTATGGCGGTTTCCACCATTGCCGCCGGGGTGAACGGCGCCCGCCAGTTTGAGGACTGCCTGGGCATTTGTTTCTTTTGCGTGCAGGATTTCAGGCTGCTGATTGATTGCGTTAACGCGGTCACTGGCTGGGATATGCAGGTGAAAGATGCGATGCTGGTGGGTAAAAGAATTGTAAATTTACTGCGCCTCTTTAATTTCAGGCATGGCCTAACCGCTGATATTGAAATGCCCTCCCTCAGGTACGGTTCCATGCCGGGGGATGGGCCCGCTCAGGGCAAGCACATCATGCCTCAGTGGGAAGCACTGCGCCGCAACTATTATCAAAAAATGGGCTGGGACCCGGAGACGGGTGTACCGTTAAAACAGACTCTGGAACAACTGGGGCTTAATGCTGAATAAAAAAATAATATATTTGGTTATCCAAGAGAGGAGGAACACTAATGGGTGATTTGAAAGGTAAGGTAGCTTTTGTAACCGGCACGGCCAGTAAAAGAGGAATGGGCAGGGCGGTAGCCATGAGATTGGCCAAAGAGGGTGCGGATGTGGTGGTGACCGATAAATTTCCTGCTCCTAAAAGCATGTTTCCGGGGGATGAGGGCTGGAAAGGTCTGGAAGACGAAGTCGCAGAAATTCAAGCCATGGGCCGCCAGTCGATGGCTATCACTCTGGATGTCAGCAGCAGCCGTGAAGTGGATGATGCGGTTAACAAAACGCTGGCCAAATTCGGTAAAATAGATATCCTGGTACACTGTGCCGCCATCCGCGGGCCGGTGGGCACTCCTCTGGTTGAGCATACCGAAAAAGACTGGCAGGACTGCATGAATATCAACGTCATCGGCACCTTTTTGATTTCCAAAGCTGTGGCCAAACATATGATTGCGCGGGGTCAGGGCGGGAAAATTTTGATTTTTGCTTCCATGGCCGGCACGCACGGTGTGAAAGGCAGCAGTGCCTACTGTGCCTCCAAATATGCCACCATCGGTCTGGTTAAATCGATGGCGCTGGAAGTGGCGCCTTACCATATCAATGTCAATGCCATTAATCCGGGCGCAATTATCACCAACCTGCGGGATGCCGCTTTTGCCAAAATGGCCCGGGACCAGGGCGTAAGCTGGGAAGAAGCCCAACAAAAGGATTACAAAATGATGGGCTCCAACATCCCGTGGGGCAGGCTGGGCACGGTACAGGAAATTGCTAACCTGGCCTACTTCATGGTGTCCGATCAGTCTGAATATATGACGGCCGAAACTATCGGGTTGACCGGCGGGCTGATTTAAACGCAGGGGGTAGCTGGGAGTACATTACGGCAGGTGAAGTTAAGATGGACGCCATTAATCCATTCGTTGAACTGTTTATCAATACCCGCTATGAGGACCTTCCGGAGGCGGCGGTAGAAGCGGCCAAAAAGGAAGTGCTGGATAGCCTGGCTACTGCGCTGGGGGGCTCGCAAAAGGCGGCCATCCCGGAACTGGTGGAACTGGTCAGAGAGTGGGGCGGAAAACCGCAGAGCACCATTATTGGCTGGGGTTTAAAATGCCCGGCCCCTGAAGCTGCCCTGGTCAACGGGGCCATGATCCATGCCCTGGACTACGATGATGGGCATCCGGTGGCGCAGGTGCATATCGGTTGTGTGGCGGTCTCAACCGCTTTTGCTGCGGCTGAAAGGCAGGGTGTTGTCAGCGGCCGTGATTTTATCAAAGCCCTGGCACTGGGGGCGGACTTCCTGGCCCGTTTGGGACTGGCCAGCCGGCCGCACGGCAGCCTGGTAAAGTCGGGCTGGCATCCTACGCCTCTATGCGGATATCTGGGTGCGGCGGCCACTGCGGGTATAATCCTGAGGTTGGATAAACCCAAAATGCTCAATGCGCTGGGAATCGCCTATCACCAGTGCGCCGGTAATTCTCAGGCGGTTAATGACGGCGCTTTAACCAAACGGCTGGGGCCCGGTCTGGCCGCCAGGGGTGGCATAACAGCCGCATTAATGGCCAGTCAGGGCATCACCGGAGCCCACAACATTCTGGAGGGTCAATACGGGTTTTTCAACCAGTATCACGGCGGTGATTATTCCCGTGAAATATTGCTGGACGGATTAGGAGAGCGCTTTGAAGGCGCTAATATAGGTGATAAACCTTATCCCAACTGTGGGTTTACCCATGCCTTTATCGATGCCGTATTTGCGCTGAAATCCCGCTATGGTCTGCTGCCGGAGCACGTTGAAAGCATTACCGCCCGCGGCGGCGCTTCAGCTTACGAATTGAGTTTTCCGCCGGAAGTCAAACGCTCACCGCGCAATCCGGTGGATGCCCAGTTCAGTTTACCCTGGGCTATCGCCGTAGCTGTGGTCAGCGGCAAAGTGGGTGTGGATGATTTTACTTTACAGGCCATCCGGAGAAAGGACTATCTGGATATTGCCGGCAAGGTTACAGGGGTGCTGGCGCCTGAAATGAGCCGGCACGGTGTGGGACCGGGTGAGGTGACTTTCAAACTTAAAGATGGAAGAGAATATACTGAATATGTGGAACACTGCCTGGGCAGTATTGAAAGACCTATGACTTTCAATGATTGTGCGGACAAGCTCAGGGAGTGCGCCCGCTCAGCCATCAGACCTCTCAGCCTGCCAACCCTGCAAAGTGTGATTGATATGACCCGCAATCTGGAGCAGTTGCCGGATGCGGCGCAGATAATAAAATTAACAGTATAAAAGGAGACTCATATGGCGTACGAACACATTATTTACGAAAAGAAGGGGCAAGTAGCTTATGTTACTTTGAACCATCCCAACCGGCTGAACGCCCTCTGTCCGGATATCAGTCAGGAATTAAGCAAAGCCATTTATGAAGTCAATCATGATGATGACGTTAAAGTGGTGGTTTTCAAAGGCGCCGGGAGGTCATTCTGCGCGGGGGCGGACCTGAGTCAGGTGGGTTTTGTTTACGGCTGGAAGGAACCGAAACCAGGCGAAAAGTCACGCAAACCCAGCATGCGGTCGCGCCTGCAATTTGATCGTTTGACTTTCTTTGAACAGTGCCAGGAGCTTCTGCTCTGCCATAAAATCACTATTGCCCAGGCCCACGGGCACTTATTGGGGGCAGGTTTAAACCTGTTTATGAATAGCGACCTGCTGATAGCCTCCGAAGACTGTAAATTCGGGCATGTGGAAGAAAGGCTGGGGCTGGGGGGCGCTACTATTACTCCCATGATGATTCTGCGCTGCGGCTTTACCAAAGCCATGGAACTGTGTATTACCGGTAAAATGATCGATGGTGTGCAGGCCCTTAAAGACGGTCTAGTGAACCGCATTTATCCGGC
>DATIKD010000284.1:0-20882 GCA_035477965.1 Dehalococcoidales bacterium
TTGATAGAACAGGAACGGGCCGATGTTACTCTGCGGACCACTGCGGTCGCGGCTGACGGAGCGGAGGTACAGCAAGTGGGTTTAAGCCTGGGCAGCCGAGGGGACCTGAACATTGTAAAAAATTTGCATCAACAGATAAAAGAAATGTCTGAAAATGCGGTTAAAATGCTCTCAGCCCCCAGGATAAAAGGCGGAGAGTACACCGTAGTTCTGGACCCCATCCTGGCCGGTGTTTTTGTGCATGAAGCTTTCGGCCATCTGTCTGAGGCTGACCATGTCTATGAAAACCCGCAACTGCGCGAAATCATGACAGTGGGTAAAAAATTCGGGGCGGACATCCTGAATATCGTAGACGGTGCGGCGGTGCCGGGCCTGCGAGGCAGTTACAAATATGACGATGAGGGGATCCCTTCACAAAAAACCTATCTGGTGCAAAACGGAATTTTGACCGGCCGGCTGCATTCACGGGAGACGGCTGCCAGAATGAAGGAAAAGCTGTCTGGAAATGCACGGGCAATAAACTACCGCCATCCGCCCATTGTACGTATGACTAACACTTATATAGAACCGGGCCAGTCCTCTTTAAAAGATATGATTGCAGATATCAAAGAAGGCATATATGTGAAAAACTGGTACGGCGGCACCACCGCCATGGAGATGTTCACTTTCTCCTCCGGCGAAGCCTACATGATACGCAACGGCCGGATTGCCGAGTTGCTGCGCCCGGTAACATTGACCGGCAACCTTTTCACAACCTTGAAAAATATTGATGCCATCGGGAATGACCTGGCTATGAACGAAGGCGGCGGCTGCGGTAAAAGCAGTCAATCGCCTCTGCCGGTTTCAAACGGCAGCCCCCACATCCGGATTCAACACTGCTTGATTGGAGGCAAATAATGGAAAAAATCCTTGAACTGGCTTGTAAAGTAGCAGAAGAAGCTGAAGTTTTCCAGATAGCGTCCGAGGAGACGCCGGTGCACTTTGAAGCCAACAAACTGAAATCTATTCAAAGCAAGCAGAGTTCCAGTGTGTCGCTGCGCATTATCAAAAACGGCAAACTGGGTTATGCCGCCGCCAGCGGTGATATTGCTCCTCAAAAACTGGTGGATATTGCGGTGGAGACGGCCCAATTCGGTATGCAGGCCAAATTCCAGTTTCCAGCCAGCCGTGAATTCCCGGACATTAAAATTATGGACAGTGGAGTTGAGGCGGTCAAACTTTCAGAAATGGTGGAACTGGGCCAAAAAATGATAGAACCGGTGGTACGGAGCACGCCCGGTATTGTCTGCGACGCGACGGTAGCTAAAGGCTGCGCCCAGGTAAAAATCGCTAATTCACGCGGCGGATTCGTGGAATACCAGAAAACTACTTTTGGGCTGGGAGTCAGCGGTACCCTGGTGAGAGATACGGATATGCTTTTTGTCGGCGAGGGGCAAGAATCCTGTCGCCCTGTCAGAGATGTAAATGCCATCACCGCGGTGGTCTTGCGTCAGCTCGAACTGGCCAGGAACCAAGCTGCGGTCAGAAGCGGGTCCATGCCGGTAATTTTCGCCCCGGACGGGGTTGTCAGCGCCTTTTTACCCGCCCTGATGACAGCTTTCAACGGTAAAACAGTATTGGAAGGGGCTTCTCCGCTGGGGCACAGGCTGGGTGAACAGGTTTTCGATAGTCAATTGTCTTTGTATGATGATTCCACCCTGGATTATGCGTCTCACAGCCGTCCCTGCGATGATGAAGGGGTACCCAGCCGCCGCGTGACTCTGATTGAAAACGGTATTGTGCGCAGTTTCCTTTACGATTTGCAGACGGCTGGGCAAGCCAACGCCGTTAGCACCGGCAGCGGGGGACGCGGCCGCGGCGGGCTGATGTCGCCTTCGGCCAGCGCACTGGTATTCAGCACCGGCAAGATTTCCTTTGAAGATATGCTGTCAAACATCAAAGAAGGACTGTTGGTGGAACAATTGATGGGCGCAGAGCAGGGTAATGTACTGGGAGGCGATTTCAGCGGTAATGTCCTGCTGGGATACAAAATAGAGAACGGACAGATAGTTGGAAGAGTAAAAGATACGATGGTTTCGGGCAATATATATCAAATTTTAAAAGACTCGGCCAGCCTGGGGAAAGAAGCCAAATGGGTGGGCGGAATGGTCCTGACCCCGCCTGTCTACTGTTACAACCTGTCCGTTGCCAGCAAATAACAAAAACCAGGTCGTAGCGGGCAAAGCTGGTTCGAAAAACCGGCAATATTACGACAAATAAGGGTTTTTATCTATAAAAAATGAGCTAACCGGTTATTCTTATAGCTAACAAAAAAGTTATAATGTAAAATATACAAAGCTGGTTATTAACTCGGTTGGTATTGGAAAAATGAGAGACTCAATAAAAATTTACGCCAGACCCAAGTTGAATGAGCCCAATCTGCTGGCCGCCTGGCCCGGAGTGGGGAATGTGGCTATTATTATTGCCACCTACCTCACCACCAAACTGGGTTTCAAAGATCTGGCGGAAATTGAAGCTGCGGATTTCTTTGATCCTACCGGTGTCCTGGTGCAGGACAGCATCATCGAAGCCCCCCACTTCCCCGCCAGCCGCTTTTTGTACCGGAAGAATGATAAAAAGGGATCCAGCGACCTGATTCTGTTTCTGGGGGATGATCAGCCGGTCTCCCGGAGTTACGACCTGGCTAATTGCATCCTGGATGTGGCAGTACGTTTTCATGTTAAACGCATTTATACCTGTGCGGCAGCGTTGACCCGTATTCACCACACTGAACAGCCCAAAGTCTGGGGAGTGGGTACCAACCCGGAAATGGTGCATGAGTTGAAGAAACTTAACCTGAAGCAGAAAGGGAATTTGCAGATAGCCGGTTTGAACGGACTACTGCTGGGGGTGGCTAAGGAACGTCAAATGGATGGCTTATGCTTGCTGGGTGAAGTCCCCAGCTATGCCTCCCGTATGCCTAATCCGATGGCCGGACTGGCGGTACTCAAAGTCCTGGCTAAATTGCTGGAAATAGAAGTCGATGTAACGGAGTTGACCCAACTGGCTGAGGAAACCCGGGAGAAAATGAAACAGGCAGCAGCCGAAGCTATGGGCCAGTACATTGATTATTTCACTCAACCAATCTGGGAACAGGGAATGGAAGAGGAAGGTGAAGAGGAGGAAGAGCCTTAGACTATGGAGCCGGTGCCTGGAACTCTCAAAAGCATTATTGATGATATGATTGGGTCGGAAAAGCCTTTGGTGAATATCAAACTGGCTGACCTTTCCAATGTAACTTCTGATGAACTGGCTTATCTGACCCGGAACTGGCCGGGAGTGCAGGTTGAACAGCGCCGGAAAATTGTCTCCCGCCTGGTGGAACTGGCGGAAGAAAATTTTGAACTTAATTTTGACAGTATATTTAAATTCGCTTTGAGAGATTCTGATGCGGAAGTGCGCGCCAAGGCCATTGAAGGCCTCTGGGAATGTGAAGAGCCGCTTTTAATAACCTACTTTATCCGCATGCTGAATGAAGATAGTTCTGAAGCGGTGCAGGCCGCCGCGGCTAAAGCCCTGAGAAAATATGCTATGCTGGCAGAAATAAAAAAGCTGGGGCCGTCCAGTTCTCAGCGGGTATCGCAGGCCTTAATCGCTATTCTGGCTGACCGCAAGAAACCCTTAGAAGTGTGGCGGCGGGCGCTGGAGGCAGCGGCTCCTCTCTCTCTGGCTGAGATTAAAGAAGCCATCAACTATGCATACCGACAGACGGATACAAAATTGAAAAATAGCGCATTGTATGCCATGGGCCGGAATTGCGATTCGGCCTGGCTGCCAATTCTGATCAAAGAGCTATCCAATCCTAATCCGGAGACTCGCTATGAAGCTGCCGGAGCCTGCGGAGAGATTTGCGATGAAGAAGCTGTGCCTCACCTGATGAGGATGGTCCAGGATAAAGATGCTGAAGTACAGCAAGCTGCCATTCTGGCATTAGGCAAAATTGGTGGAGCCAAGGCTGAGGCCTTTTTACAAAAATGTCTAAAAAGCAGCGACGAAGTTATCAGTGATACAGCCAAACAGGCCATTAAGCAAATAGAGGCTGAATCAGACGAGCTTTTTTGATTGATCTATGAACGACACATCAAAAAATAATGGGGTCAGAATACGCCACAAAAGAATTTCTGATGCTAAAGATGATTATAGCTGGCAAACCGATCCGGAGCTGGCTCGGCTGGATGCGGCTGAACCACTAACTATTACTTACCCGCAGTTTTTATCCGAATATACCTTCGATTTGTGCTACCCCAGCTCTTCCCGACATGAATTTGCCGTTGAAACTCCGGATGGCCTTCACATCGGCAATTGCGTTTACTATAACGTTAACAAGAGCGAAAATAAAACCGAACTGGGTATTATGATCGGCAACCGCGAATACTGGAATAGAGGTTATGGTACCATAGTAATCAGTGCCCTGCTGGACTATATTTTTAACCGCACTTCGCTTGAGCAGGTTTATCTGACCACGTTGGAATGGAACCAGCGGGCTCAAAAATGTTTTAAAAAATGTGGTTTCCAGGAGCACGGCACTATTCAGAGAGATGATCATACTTTTATCTTAATGAGCATCAACCGTTTTGAATGGGAAAAAATACGCAATACCCGGAGCCAGGACCGTTCGGTGCATACTCAGAGCACGCCCTGAATTTTCTCCATTTTCCTTTTCGCAGGCCCACCCTGATCATAATCGCACAGCCGTTCAGCCGGTAAACCACTAATTGATAAAAAAGAAGACCACCGCAATCAATATATACATGGCGGTTAATTGCAGACCCTCAAGCCAGTTGCAGACACCGTCACTGCTCAAATAGTTAATGATCACCACAGCCAGTATCATACCAACCATTTGAAAGGGGCTAAAAGCCAGAGTCAATTCCGATCCCAGTAAAGGACTGAGCAAAACCAGCAGTGGCGCCGCAAATAGTGCAATCTGCATACTGGAATTGAGCCCTATTTCAATCGACTGGGTTATGTTATTTCTGATCCCCAGGGTAATAGCGGTTAAAAGCTCGGGTATATTCCCGATGACCGCGATTATCACCATGCCGACGAACTCCTCGGTCAAGGCTGTGGCTTCAATCACCGGGGTTATATTACTCACCAGGATTTCAGACTGCAGTATAGCCAGCCCAACGCATACTATTAGTACCAGAGACGACTTTTTAATTCCCCAATGGGTCTTATGATCCTCAACATCCAACTTAGTCTTGAAAAGATGACGGTGGGTACCCAGCATGAAAACCAGGGCCAGGACATAGGTCATAGCCAGAGTAATCGCTACAACTCGGCTCATTATCACAACAGGTTCACCCGCAATGACAGAGTAAAGCGAGGGTAACAGTAGCCCGGCTACAGCCAGGAGTAACATGGTTGAGCCAATGCCGGCAGATTCTCGGTTAAACGTTTGCTCCTTGTACTTAAAACCGCTTAAGAGCATGCTGGCTCCAATTACCAGAAGGATATTCAATATAATGGAACCGGCCAGAGCGGCCTTGATCATACCAATCAGACCGGCTTTAATAGCCAGTATACCTATAATTATTTCAAAGGCGTTGCCAAATGTGACGTTCAACAAACTGCCTACGATGGTGCTGGTGCGTGATGTCAATTCTTCGGTCGCTTTAGCAATGAAGCTTATCAAGGGTAAAATCCCCAAAATCGAAGCAACGGTTATCGCAACCGGATTGAAACCGATTAAGTCAAACCATACAGTAATGGGGATAAAGACGAGTAAACCAAGCTTTAAAATAGTCCAGAATGATAGTTTTTTCAAATATTCCTGCATAACCTTCCCTGGCTGTGAATCAGCAGCCGATCATTAAACCTGCTCCAAATCTTATGATATATTATACACAAACCAGGTGGTCGTCTCATCATTTGTAGCTAAAACGCCCCGCCGCAAGGGTTAAAGACAGGTATGCGACCAAAAATACGGATGGCCGGAAGTGCGGTGTGTGAGACTCGAATATGGGGCGGCTTCTTCCTGCCGTCTGCATGCAGTCAAAGTGGAACGATAATTCCAGGATGGGCAGTCATTTTTGGTTGACGACCGGATATTCGGCCTGACGCCAGGCGGTCATACTGCCCAGAACATTGTAAACCTGAGTATAACCGGCTCTCAATAGCAGAGAACAGGCCACTCCTGCCCGGCGGCCTACACTGCATAAAACTACTACCGGCCTGTCTGCAGGGATTTCTGCCAGTTTCTGTTGAATGTGACCGACATATATATTTTTGGAGCCCGCAATGTGGCCGGCTCGCCAGGCCTCCGGTTCTCTGACATCCAGTAAGGTAAAATTTTCGGAACGGTCGATTTTGGCTTTCAATTCGTGCACGGATAGCAAATTGAGCTTCTCCAGCGGGTAGCCGGCGTTATACCAGGCTTCAACACCGTTTTTTAAATAACCGGCCAAATTATCATAGCCTATGCGGATAAGGTAGCGGGTGGCTGTTTCCAGATGTAAATCATTCTCCAGGATTAACAGAATGGGCTTGTCATAAGGTAAAAACCAACCTGTGAAGGTGGGAAGCCCGCCCAGCCAGATGTTGTAAGCCCCGCGAACATGAGATCCACCGAAGGCCGCCGGCAGGTTGGTATCAATTACCAGAGCGCCTTTTTCCAGGGCGGTTTTAAATTCGGATGGGTTCAGAGCCGGTGGCAAAGGCAGTCCCTTTAAAAGCGGCGCTCCTTCCAGGTTATATTTTTCCATCAAACTGAAATACGGCGGTTTTTCATGCTGTTCGGCGGATTTATAGCGAATAAAACTGGCCTTATCAGTATGTTTTAAAGCCGGATTATTCAATTTTTCCAGGCCTATTGTGCTTTCTTCCCGTTCGGCAATGCGGCTGCCGCAAATTGAGCCCGCACCATGCCCCGGACAGATAATTACTCCGTCACCCAGCAAGAGCAGGCGGTTGAAAAGGCTTTCAAACAAATCGGAAGCCATTCTGGGTATGTTGCTCAGACCTCCGAAATCTACCCGGCCGGTTTCGTTTACAAACAGGGCATCCCCCGTGAAAACCAGTGCCGGGGCTTGGCCGGTGGCTTTATCTACCACTGCGTAAGACATGCTGTCGTCAGAATGCCCAGGTGTCCGTAAGGCTATCAACCTGAGTTTGCCAAGTTCAAATTCCTGTCCGTCCAGCAGGACCTTTCCGTATTTGAAATCTTGCACCGGACCGTGATAAATAGTGGCACCGGTGGGCCCCGCCAGTTCCAGCGAACCCACAACATAATCTTCGTTGCGATGGGTTTCAAAGATGAATTTGATTTGCATGCCGTGCCGCCTGGCCAGTTCAAGGTAAATATCAATATCCCGGCGGGGGTCAATAACGGCCGCGGAATTGCCCGAACCCAGAAAATAGGAAAGATGGGCGATTCCCTCTGATTTGATACGTTCCAGTATCATATACAAACCTCACAGTTTCACTGGTAATCATGGGTTTTACTGCATCACGTTTAAGCACAATCCGGCAGCTAACCCGATATAACTATTAAACTCTATTACCGGCAGGCCCGTTCTAAAAAATCTTTACCGGAATTACTAATTCTTTTCGGTGGGGCTGACCAGCAGGACCGGAATTTTGGATGAACGGACTATTTTGTCCGCTACGCTGCCTAAAATCCAGCGCGAAATGCCGGAACGCCCATGAGTGGTCATAGCTATCAAGTCAACCCCGTTTTTTACCGCATAATCCAGGATGGAATCCGAAACCCGACCTTTTAACAGGGCGGTTTCAACATTTAGTCCCTCTGCCGCCAGTCTAGCGCTAATGCCGGCGAGGTATTTCTGTCCGAATTCCTCACCTTTTCGGTCGGCATCCTCAATCATTTTGGCCGAAACTTCGTACATACCCGGATTAACCGGTTCTATCACATAGAGGATTACCACGTCTTTCACCTGACATCCGACAGCCAGGTCTTTTACATGCTCCAAAACACACTCAGAGTAATCTGATCCGTCCAGCGGCGCCAGTATTTTTTTGTACATTTTCCCCTCTCAACTGTTATTTTTGCAGCTAAAATACATTATAACAGATGTGAATAACCCTAAAACGATATCGAGTTTAATAATGTGTTCAATTTGCATTTATGGGGTTGGCTAAGGTGCAAAGGCAATCTCCGAGCTTTGACTCTCGGCCTGGATTTATTGATAATGGAATCATTATCGTTGATTGATCGGGAGGCGGAATGCGCATTGTCAGATATAAATCTGGGAAAAAAACCGGCTACGGTATTCTTGAGAATGGAAAAATCAGGAGTCTGTCCGGCAGTCTATCTAAAATTGGTGACAGTTTAAACAGTTTAAAATATGGTAAAGAGGTATATGCGGAGGAGGAAGCCGTGCTTCTGTCGCCCTGTCTTCCCTCCAAACTGGTTTGTCTGGGCGTGAACTATCGCCCCCATGCTCAGGAGATGGGTTCCAGTTTACCGGCCAAACCCCTCATCTTTTTAAAACCGCCGACCTGTGTGATAGGCCATGAGGAAAGTATCGTTCTGCCCCGCGGCTGGATGCGGGTGGATTATGAAGCTGAGCTGGCTGTGGTAATTGGGAAAAAAGCCAGATATGTTTCTGAAGAAGAATCCACCGGTTATATCCTGGGATATACCTGTTTCAATGATGTGACTGAAAGGGTCGCCCAGAAGGAAGACGGCCAGTGGACACGCGGCAAAGGTTATGATACCTTTGGCCCGCTGGGCCCCTGGATAGAGACCGAACTGAATCCGGCTAACCTGAAATTGGAGGCTTACCTGAATGGCCAGGTCTGCCAGTCCGCGTACACTTCCGAAATGGTTTTTGGAATCCCTAAAATGATCAGTTTTATTTCTTCAGTGATGACCCTCTGGCCGGGGGATGTGATTGCCACGGGTACGCCTTCCGGAATCGGCGCTATGAAATCAGGGGATATTGTTGAAGTCAGAATAGAAGGCATCGGCACCCTGCGTAACTACGTGGTCGAACCGGATTAGCCGTTTTCAGGCGTTGATTATTTCATTCTTCCAGGGCGCTTTCGATTTGTTCCAATCGCATCAGGTTTCCGGCGTTATCCATTTCAATCGCTATCAAGTCTATCCTCCAGTCAACCGGGGCTTTGGGGTGTGCCTGGCGGTAGTACTCGGCGGCGCGTTCCATATGCAGGGCTTTGGTAGAGGTGATTGATTCCTCGGGTGAGCCATATTCAGGGCTGGTTTTGGTGCGGACTTCTACCAGCACCAGACACTTTTTGTGCAAGGCCACTATATCAATTTCACCCATCGGGCAGCGGTAGTTGGTTTCAATAATGCGGTAGCCCTTTTTCTTGAGGTATTTCTGGGCCAGTATTTCACCCAGACTACCAATGTCCTGACGTTCCAATTACTGCCCTCCCAGCGATTTGAAATGTTCTTCCAATGAAATTTGGGCTATATTGCGCACCGGTAAGAACAAGCGGCGATGTACCGGGGAGGGCCCCTTTTTACGCAAACACTCAAGATGCCCGGCTGTACCGTAGCCTTTATGTCTGGCCAGCCCGTAGCCTGGATACCGGCCATCCAGATCTCGCATCAGGTTATCCCGAAACACCTTGGCCACTATGGAAGCACAGGCTATGGAAAATACCCTGCTATCCCCTTCCCGGACCCCTTTTTGAGGTAAATTTAAGCCTTGAATAGTGAGATAATCAACTAAAACGAAATCCGGAAGAGGTTTTAGTTGCTGAAGAGCCAGTTTCATGGCCAGATGAACTGCCGAGGTCATCCCGATGCGGTCTATCAAATACGGTTCCACCACGCCGGTGCCGATGGATATTGCAGAATCATGAATCCGCTGTGAAAGAATTTCTCTTTGCCGGGGAGTGAGCAATTTACTGTCTCTGACTTCCGAGTGCCATGAATGGCTCAACTGGCTGGGCATGATTACGGCTGATGCTACCACCGGCCCGGCCAGGCAGCCGCGGCCAACTTCATCCACTCCCGCCACCTGTGAGTAGCCCTGCGCCCGGCAGGCTGATTCTTCGGCGGTCACCGGAACATATCTGTCATCAACCTGTTTTGGCAATGATGCCTCCTCCAGTTACCTCATCTCCCTGCAAAAATACCACGGGCTGAATTTATTATATTGCCAGTTGGAAACGTTATTCTTTCCGCCAGAAAGCTACAATGGCCGTTATCCGTCAGGAAGCATATACCCCGACTATCTTTGCGGACTGCAGCGGGCAGACAGTGACAGCAGAGTCCACGCCTCCGCTCATGGCTTCCAATACCTTCTGATTCATATTTTGTATTATAGAATAAACCCATTGAAAACCAAACTTCCGTTAGTATGTTTCCGGAATTGGGCAATGCTGGCCCGAAACCGGCTATCAGGCTTCTACCCGAAGAAAAGATTGCGAGAACCACATGGATAATATACGATGAATATGACAATCATAACTACTGTGTTTTTTTGAGATTGTGGAGCTTTAGAGATTTAAGTTGGATAACTCCGCGCCCGAAAATTTGGAACAAATCCCACCTGCAGCCGCTATTCCACCCAGACCTGGCTTATGGAGCGGTTGGGCAACATTTGGCTTAAGCGTAGCTGTACTTTCTATCAGCCAGCTAACCCAGGTCCTGGTATTTGTGATATCAATCATCCTGATGTTTAGTGAGGGTTTCATCTCCAGAGACCCAATCTGGCTTGTTCAAAACATTTTAGGTGATGGGATGACCTTACCCCTGGCGGTCCTGTTTTCATCCCTGGTTGGCCTGGCTGTTACTTTGCTATTTATCAAAATGCGCCGTGGATTCTCAGTTACCGAATATCTGGCTCTGAAGAAGCTTAATCTTAAATATCTTCTGCTGATTCCGGGTATGCTGGCGGCTACGCTGGCGCTTTCAATTCTGGTCGATCAATGGGTGGAGATCCCACAGGATGAAGATATTTTCTATTTGGCCTATAGCAACACGCCCTGGCCGGTTCTGTTCTGGCTGGCAATAGTAGTGGTCGGCCCGGTTTTTGAAGAAGTCCTTTTCAGAGGGTTTCTATTCGCCGGGCTAAAACAAACCTGGTTGGGCGCAGCCGGAACAATTGTCATCACCGGGGTGGTTTTTGCCCTCTTGCATTCCGCCCAGTACGGCGTATCTGCCATTGCGCTGATTTGTGTCCTGGGAATTTTATTGGGGCTGGTCAGGTGGAAATCCGGTTCTTTATGGAGCAGTATTTTGCTGCACGGCTTGTGGAATATGGCACAGATGATAATGATGACCATTACCGCTGAGTGAAGCATGGACAGTAAAACCTCTCTCTGAACAAAGGTGGGAATCGGCGCAGATGGAACGGAACAGGGCTGTGCCCGAGCGCCGGTTTTTGCGGTTCGGGAGAAGAGTTATAATAGTGTCCGGATTGAAATTGACAGCAGGATAACCAGTTCATGGGAGGTTATCACGGCGCGGGCGATGTTGGTGGACACAAAATTTGAATAAGTCCGTTAAAAACCGGCTAACTGCATTTATTGCCTGGGTTTAGCAGCCAGCTCGAGGTAGGTTTTGCACACATAATGAGTGGCATAATCAAAAACCAGCAAAATGCGGTTAATACTATCGATGGCCAGTGCCATATCCGCTACCGAAGGGTTGAAAATCAATTGGGCATCGGCAAACAACCAGATATGGCGGCGCAGAAGTATTAAGGCATAGAGAGTCTGCTCAAGCGGCACTCCCCGTGCAAAATAAGTGTCTACAAACCCGCTGATATCCAGAATCTGCCCCATCGCTTTATAGCCGTCTTCGGCAAAATACACATCTGCAATGGACTTATAAATATCAGCAGCCTGGCGCAGGCAGACCTCTTTGGGAATAGCATTACAGGCTTTAGTGCGGGGATTGGTAGTCAGAGATTTATACCAGATTTCTGCGATACTCCCGGAATGCTTATCACACATATCCATCAGTTTATCGACCATTGAACTCTGCATCTCTTACTCCTTTTCTTCTGGTTGTCTGGTTTTTCTGCAGACATGACCGGGGTTTATGCTCGCTTCCGGCTGGTCCAGTCTATTTATTATAACCTTTTTTAGATTTGCATGACACTGCCTGATGCCATATCAACAGGGATATTCACGGGCTTGAACCGGCTGGAAGTCCGATAACCGGTGGTTTGACGATGCAAAACATAAGACTCTATAATAACCATTAATCGAGATATTAAAAAAAGGAAGGGGGGTAACGAACTATGGATTTAAAAAGTTATATTAAAATGGAACTGGACGGTATAACCCGCCATGTGGAGAGAAGCCTCAAGGACCTGACTGCAGTTGATATATCCTGGCGGCCAGCGGCAGGTTGTAATTCGATCGGCCTCATACTCTTTCATTGCGCCCGCTCGGAAGACCATTTTGTTCAGGGTACTCTCACTAAAAAGCCGCAAATTTTTGAGAAATGGTATAAAAAAATGAACAAAGCCCTGGAAGATGGGGGAGCCCACTATACCCTGGAACAGGTCAATGCTTTCGTGGTGCCGGATATGAAAGACATACTGGCTTACTGGGCTGAAGTCAGAAAAGCTACATTGGAGTATCTGGATAGCCTGAAAGCTTCCGATTTTGACAAAAAAGTCAAGCTGCCCTGGGGTGAATTCAATGTAGCCGGTATTTTTTCCATCATAGCCGGTCATACTTCCGGGCATCTGGGCGAGGTGGCTTATTTGCGCGGTATGTTCCGTGGTATGGATAAATAAGAATACCTGTAAATATTCCAACAACCAATATAAAGCCGGGTAAGCCCAAACTTGCCCGGCTTTCGTTCTCTTTTAAGCTTTGTTATGATGTTATGAGAAGTGCAACAGCGATTTATACTTAATATGGAGAGAAATGTCTGATACGGGAATCTATATCCTGATATTTATTGCCTGCGTTCTGTTATCGGCTTATTTTTCAGCCTCAGAAATTGCTTTTATGTCATTGCAGAGATACAAACTGGAAGCTCTGGCCCAAAAGAAAGTCCGCGGAGTGAAGCTGGTAACCTGGTTAAAGGACCACCCCGAGAGGTTTTTGTCCACGGTTCTGTTAGGCAATAATCTGGTCAATATTGCCGCCGCCTCAGTGGGAACGGCACTGGCGGTTGGATTATTGGGGTCCAAAACCGGAATAATCGTTTCCACTGTGATTGTCACCATAATCATATTGATCTTTGGAGATGCCATCCCTAAAACTACAGCTTCCCGTCATTCTGAAAAGATTTCCTTTGCGGTGGCTCCTACAATCAAATTTTTCTCCTGGATATTGATGCCTTTCGTGGTAGTTCTAAGCTGGATTACTTCTGCGTTCGGGAGGGTATTCGGGGCCAGGCAAAGAGGCAGCTTCCTGGTCAGTGAAGAGGAAATCCGGGCTATGATTAACGCCGGCAGCCGCGACGGAACAGTGGAGCAAACGCAAGCCCAAATGCTGCACAATGTGTTTGAATTGGGGGACCGTCCGGCCCGCGAAATTTTGGTACCGCGGACTGAGGTGGTATGGATTGAAAAAGGGACCACCTTCAAACACTTTTTCGAAATTTACAACGAACATCCCTATTACCGCTACCCGGTTTTTGAAGACAGAAGGGACAATGTGGTGGGAGTTCTTTCTTCCAAAGATGTTCTTTTAAAAATGGCGCATGATAGCTGTGACATGGAAAGTACGATCGACAGTATTATCCGCCCGGCTTATTTTGTTCCGGAGAGTAAGCCCATCAATGAGCTTTTACATGAGATGCGGGAAAATAATCACCACATGACCATCGTGGTGGACGAATACGGCGGGACTTCGGGAATAATCACTCTGACTCAACTGGTAGAGGAGATTATTGGAGAAGTGAAAGATGAGCTTTCCCTTCTGGAAAAGGAGTTTGAAATCATTGATGAATCCACTTTCCTGGTGGCTGGCGGGATGCGCATAGAGGATATCAACAATGAAATGAAACTGGGCATTCCTGAGGGTGATTACGAAACGGTGGCCGGATTTGTTCTAAAGATTATGAGCAAAATTCCCAAGATTGGAGAACAGTACCGCTACCGCGACTTAAAATTGGTAATAACCCAGATGAACGGTAAGAAAATAGAAGAAATCAAGATAGTTAAGGAAATCCATGCAGCGCCTTCGAATAAAGTTTAAACGGGGAGAAGAGCTAAAATTCATCTCCCACCTGGATATTGTGCGCCTCTGGCAGCGCAGTTTTAACCGGGCAGGCATCCAGATTGCTTATTCCAACGGGTTTTCTCCCCATCCCAGGATATCTCTGGCTGCTCCGCTAGCTCTGGGAATAACCAGCGAAGCTGAATTGATGGATATAGTGATCGTACGGGGGGTATCACCCCAATTTTTTGTTTCCGCAATTAACCGGCAATTACCGGCGGGTCTGATGGTGGAAAAAGTCCAACCCATTGGACCGGACCTGCCTTCTCTGCAGGCACTGGTCAGCCAGGCTGTATACCGCGTCAGGGTGGATACAACCAGTGGGCCAGCCGATATCCACACTGCAGTAGCTCAGTTGCTGGCGCTGGAACATCTTCCCTGGCAGCACCAGCGAGATACGGGGCCGCGTCATTATGATTTACGTCCATTGATTTCGGAAATCACCGTCACTGAATGGAATCCCCCCGCAGGAATTCTGGAGATGAATCTGCGCTGTGACAGCGGCGGCTCAGGCCGGCCGGAGCAGGTAACCGCCGCCCTGGGTTTCAGGCAGCGTCCGGCGGCTATCCACCGCATCCAGTTAATTCTAAAAAATTGAGCCCCAAAATAAAAAACCCCCGTAATAACACGGGGGTTTTTTCCAGAACTGAGAATTACTATTTTTTGGCTTCAGTTTTGGGAGCAGCCGTCTTGGTTTCAGCTTTTGCCGCGCCCTCAGCCGGAGCTGCGCCTTCAACCGGAGCAGCAGCCGCAGCCGGTTTCTCTTCAACCACTTCCACCGGCCTGATGCCGATTTTTACAATTTGAACGTCAGAATCATTTAAAACCACGATATCCGTCATTTTTACATCTTTGACAAGAATAGACTGATCAACACCTTTCAGAACGCTGATGTCAATTTCCATTCTGTCCGGCATCTTGTCTGGTAAGCATTCAATCAGCAAAGAGTACAGGTTTTGATTCAGCATATTCTCTCTGATTCTGAGAGCAGGAGACTCACCCACCAGCACGATGGGAACCTCAACTCTGATTTTCTGATTCATATCGACTTCATAAAAATCAACATGCAGAAGATTCCCTTTGATGGGGTCTTTTTGAACTTCTTTGATCATAACCACGCGGTCTTTGGAATCATTGACAACTTTAAGATTAATCAGGCGCGTGAGCCCGGCATATGCAATCACTTTTCCCAGTTTTGCCCCATCGCCCTGAAGAGAAAGCGATGGTTTGTTATGTCCGAAAAGGTGTACTGGAACAACTCCTTTGTTCCTGAGAAATTTGACTTTTTTACCGGTAACCTCCCGGTTTTCAATTGTTAAATCGATTCTTTGCGCCATTTAAGTCTCCTTTTATATCCATAACACCCAACCTGGACCCAGTCATGACCGATCACATTCAGTGTTTTCGGAAAGCACTTGACTGGGAAAGATTACGATTGGTGTCATCAGTCTTCGCTAATCAAACCCAACAAATGTTAATTCTAGCAATATTTTCGTCGGGAAGCAAATTTGAAGACAAAAACCTGAAAAAGGGATTAGCCATTCAGAAAGGCCCTGAGAGCCATTGTGCTTCACCAGTCCCCGATAATATGAAGCCAGTTAATCTGTTTCCAGTTCGAAGGCTTTATGCAAGGCGGCCACCGCATCTTTCACCCTGGTTTCATCAATCACACAGGTAATTCTGATTTCTGAAGTAGTAATAAGTTGAATATTGATGCCGGCCAGGCTTAAAGCGCTGAACATGCGGGAAGCATATCCCGGGGTATTTTGCATACCGGTACCCACGACACTGACTTTACCCAGTTTGGAATTGGTGACAACCTCTTTGGCGCCAATTTTTTGGGCGATTTGCTGAATGACATTCGAAGCTTTTTTTGCATCGCTCTTGGAAACAGTAAACGTCAGGTCAGTTGCGCTTTCCATGAAAGCGTTCTGTACTATCGTATCTACGCTGATCCCGGCTTTAGCCAGCGGTTCAAATATTGAAGCTGCCACACCGGGCTGGTTGGGTATTCCGGTCAGCGTGATTTTAGCTACATCCGTATCATGTGCAATGCCTCTGACTTTATTACGAACTTCCATCGAATCTCCTCCGTGTATCAACGTGCCCTGTTTGTCATTAAAACTGGAAGCCACCAGAATTGGCATATTATAGGTTCCGGCCAGTTCAACTGCCCGGATATGCAGCACTTTATTACCGCTTGAAGTTAACTCGAGCATCTCCTCATAGCCGATTTCCTTGAGTTTACGTGCCTGAGGGCATATTCTGGGATCAGCGGTATAAATGCCTTCAACGTCTGTCAATTTTTCACAAACACTGGCTTTCAAGCTGATAGCCAGCGCCACCGCTGTGGTATCTGAACCACCCCGTCCCAAAGTGGACATATCGGAGCCAGGAGTAATTCCCTGAAAACCGGCTACTACCACGATTTTACCCAGGTTAAGTTCCTTCAGTATGCGGTCAGATTCAACCCGGGTTATTTTGGCTTTACTGTAAGCGTCATCTGTAAAGATACCCGCCTGACGCCCGTTTAAGCTTATAGCTTTGTAACCCAGTTTATGCAAAGCCATGGTCAACAGAGCGCTGGACACTATCTCTCCAGTGGAAAGTAAAACATCCATCTCACGGGAGTCTGGTGAATCTGTTACTTTATGGGCCAGTGCGATCAAGTCATCAGTGGTATCGCCCATCGCGGAAATAACCACTACCAGTTGATCACCCTGGTCATGCCTTTTGGCAAGGCGGTTGGCTACATTCATGATTTTGGCAGGGTCCGCTACCGAACTCCCACCGTATTTTTGCACAACGATAGACATAAATTTACCTCGATTTAAAAGTGTTAGAGTACACAATTATAGCCGCTAAACAATATTTTAATAATAACACTGTTGCCAAGATTCATTCAAACCCGGAAGCATTGAAACATATAAAAAGCTGATTAAACCGGGGATCATTCCCTGGTAGTGAATTAACTGCTTCAGCCAGAACGGATCTCGCCTTTTTGTAAAAAGAAGGGAGACCGGCCGGTCTCCCTTCCAGGATGGTTTTTTGACCGATTTATTTGGGAGTAAACATCACGCAATGTGATTTTTTATCCATCTTTTTGGCCAGATCCGTGACCGGACCATACTCAATGACCTGAGCCTGGCAATGTTTGACACAGGCAGGCTGTTCGCCCTTGCGGACACGGGAGGCGCATAAATCACAATAGGCTGTGGGAAAAGGCAGATAGTCAATCCGGAGCCTTTCGTCCGGCAGTGTGGTATTAATCTGGTTCAAGTGAATACCGCCCTTGCCCACCGGATAGTTATGTTCCTGTTTACAGGCTACCTGGCAGGTATTGCAGCCGGTGCAGAATTCATATTCAATCAATAATGCTTTCTTCGGCATTTCGTATCCTTCCTTTATTTTTTTATCTTCACCAGGCGGCAAAGGCTGGTCTTGTAGGCCCCACCGCCGAAGCCGGATTTACTCTGGGTGCCCATCGGCACCAGTTGATTGCAGTTGTGCTCCCAGTTATCGAAGAGACCGGGTGACTCGGGTTTGGCTTCAGGTAGCCACCAGCCATGTCCGACAGAGACCACTTTAGGATGGGCAGTAGGCGTAATCTGAGCTTTAAATTTGGCTGAGCCGTGATTGTTCTCTGCGATGACCCATTCACCGTCGACGATGCCCAGTTCTCCGGCGGTATCAGGATGGATTTCAATCACAGGATCCGGCACAATTTCCCTTAACCAGGGTATCATGCGGTGTTCGGCATGGAAGAAGACCGGCATACGGCGTCCGCTGGCGAAGATAAGCGGATATTTCTTCCACAACTCAGGTGTGGAAACCGGGCTTTCGGATGCCTCCTCGAAATAAGGCAAGGGGTCAAGACCCCAATTTTCAAAATTGGTGGCGTAAAGCTCAATTTTGCTGGTTGGCGTATTGAAGCCGAGTTTGCCATCTTTCCTTAAAAGGCCTTTTTCATAACGGCGGTAAGGCACGCTGGGGCCGGATTTGGGTGTTACCCAGCTTCCCCGGGCAGCCAGTTCATCATAAGTAATTCCGGCCGGTTTGAGCCGGTCATCGATCAATTCTTTAACTTTTCTAAACCGTATGGGATTGGGATTCAGGCGGTTGGCCATTTCCAGATTGATTTCCCAATCAGATTTGGTATCTCCGGAATCCAGGGCTTTGACCATATTGGTTAGCGGCCACCACCAGTTGCGGAAACTCTCTTTCTCTCCCAGAACGGCCGCCGGCAGGAAGATATCGGCTAGCCCCACACTGGTGGGATTGAGGAAAGTATCCACCACTACGATGAAATCCAGTTTTTGCAAAGCTGCCAGGTGTCTTTTAGGGTCTCCGGCCTGTCCACCGATGGGATTAGAGGTCTGAATCCAGGCGGCGTGAATTTTATAAGGCTTGCCGGTCTCCAGTTGCTCCAGCAAAACATCCGGTTGCCCCCAACCGCGGAAATTCTTGACCATGGGATAGCGGTCGCACCCGATTCTTTTTTCATTCAGACGTTTAACCATATCCTCGCCGTAGAGGTCAGTCAACTCCTGGGAACTGAAAGGATAGGTAGTTACACCGAAAGCCGATTTGGCAATGACATTGCCGCCGGGAATATCCACATTGCCGGTGATAGACCAGAGATGGGCAATGGCCTGTGCCACGGTGGTGCCCTGCGGGTTGCCATCGATGGGTACGCCCCAGTGGATGGCAGACGGTTTAGATTGGGCATACAGGCGGGCAGCTTTTACCAGGTCTTCAGTTTTTATCCAGGCCGCCGCCGCCATTTTATCAGGTGGATATTGTTGTACTCTTTCTTTTAGTTTATCGAAGCCGTAGCACCATTTATCCACGAATTCCTTGTCGTAAAGACCTTCATTTATGATAACGTTCAACATTCCCATGGCGATGGCGCCGTCAGTGCCGGGCCGGTTTTGCAGATGGATTTCAGCGCGGCTGGCCAGCCAGGTAACGCGCGGGTCTATGACTATCAGTTTTGAGCCGCGTTTCAGGCAATCCACAATCCAGTGGCCGAAGAAACCATCGAAACATCCGTTAATCGGGTTCTGAGCCCAGTTTATGATGACATTAGGTCTTTTCCACTGCGGATCGGCATAACGTTTCTCCAGGAACTGTGAGCAGTCTGCCATGGTGTAATCGCCATTAGTAACGAACATGGCCCCCTGGCGGGGAGTATAGCAGGAATGTCCGGCCAGCCCGATCTGGACCCAGTTGGGACTGCCATAGGCATAACAGAGGTAAGTAATGGGTCCGCCGATGTCACGTCCGGTACCCTGTCCGAAAATAACCGATTCAGCGCCGTATTTTTCTCTAATTTCCCGAAGTTTCTTTTCACAGGTATCAAAGGCTTCTTCCCAGGTAATTTGCTTCCATTTGTTTTCACCGCGAGCGCCCACCCTCTTCATGGGATGACGGATGCGTTCAGGATGATTGATGTACTGAGTCAAAGCCAGGCCCTTGGGGCAGACCCGTCCCTGGTTCCAGGGATGGCACTCATCACCCTCAACTTTCACCAGTTTCCCATTCTGGACTTCCAGTTTGAAACCGCAGCCTCCGTGGGACCCGCAGCCAGGTGACCAGGCAGTTGTTCTTACGATTTTTTTGCCTTTCTCCATATGTCTCCAAGCTCCTTGTTAAATACTTCTTCGTTTTTACATAAATAAAAAATTGACTTGGCTTTGTTTTTGTGGTGTGATTTTTATCATAATACACCTTTGTATGAAAAAAGTGAAGTTGAAAGCCGGATAAAAAACCTGCCTTTACCAGCCGTACTACAATAAAATTTAAGGCGGCTGTAATATTATAGCAATAATTAAACCGGACTATATAGATGGTTTAAAAATTTAAACTGATGAAAAGCCAATAAAGAATAAATAAAACGATAAAAATTAAAACATATATTTGTAAAATATAAGCGGATAAAGCATTCATTTCCCTTAATCCTATTCGCTTATTGACCCCTCTGGAGGCTTGTAGTATGATAGTGCTGTTTAATAACGACCGGAAACCCCTCTATTATGTTCTGTAATATCCGTGTAGGTCTATCCGGATATTGTCAACCTGCGTGTTAACCTGATATAAAAAATATAGATAGGTTAAAAAGGAGGGAAAATGCCTGGTATTTTTTGGTTGGTACCAGTTGCCAGCGTGATTACAATTATCTTCGCTATCTGGCTGATAATTACCACGCTCAAGCGCAGCACCGGAACCCCGGAAATGAAGAAAGTCGGCGATATGATTTATGAGGGCGCGTGGGCTTTCTTGAAACGGCAGTATAGCACCATTGGCTTGATTTCAGTCCTGGTCGCTATCCTGGTTGCCGTGGTGGTGGGAGTTCTCCAGGGGCAGAGGGGTATTGAGAACGTCACTGCTCTGGAGTTCGCCTGGAAGACAGGTATTGCATTCATGGTGGGCGCAATCTGCTCCGGTGTGGCGGGTTTCATCGGCATGATTATTGCCGTTAAATCCAACGTTCGCTGTGCCGCGGCTTCTCAGAAAAGCCTCAATGAAGCCGTACAAACCGCCCTGCGCGGCGCAGCCGTGCCCGGCTTTTTGATTGTGTTATTGAGTCTGCTCGGTGTCACCATCATTTATTTCGCCTTTGGTGGATATACCAGTCCTGAAACAGCTCCACATCTGATTCTGGGATTTGGTTTTGGCGCTAGTTTTGTCGCGTTGTTTGCCCAGTTGGGCGGTGG
>DATIKD010000285.1:0-29334 GCA_035477965.1 Dehalococcoidales bacterium
CCGGATTGGTTTATTTTAGTCTGTTACAATATTGCTCCCAGGCCCACTTTAAAGCATCTAAAGTAGCCGTAGTAATAACCAAAGGTAACAATATTGTTAATCATTTTAGTTAAGCTTAACATCCTTCTGGCTGGACTGTCAATCAAATTTTATTCTGACTAATTTTATAATTCAGTATCAATAAGTTCTTCTCTATCCATACCGATTTCTTTTCTGGCCTTTGCCAGCAATTTGCTCAGAGAAACCTTGAATTCACTCTTTTCTTCTTTGTCCAGAACACTCATTATCCGGTGTATAGGGCCGCGTTTGGTAGAAAGTTCGTAGGTCTTTTTACCCTTCTCAGTCAATACCACTCTGACCAGATTCTTCCGGTCCAAATCTTTGGTTTTTTTAACCAGTCCTCGCTTGGCCATTCTATCAACCAGAGCGGAAACGGTATGCGGCTGACGCATAATATGCCTGGAAATTGTGGCCGGGGTAGCTTTGTTCCCCAGAGCCTGTACCACAAATAACAAACCTACCTGCTCAGGCGAAACACCATACCTCTGCAATTCCTTTTCGCGGGCTCTGAAAACGGCATAACGAGTATGAGTCAAAAGTAACCATAAATCCTGATTTTCATCTTTATCCGTATAAAACTTGGTTGATTCATCGTATTCCATAATTTTTCCTACCCCCGTAAAATGATTGTTGTTTAATATCACACAAGATATCTACTTTTAGCCCATTATACCAAATAGATATATCTATATCAAGATTATTGTATAAGGATGTTCGTTTAACGAACAATTCACAGATTGCACAGAAACCAGTGGTTAAAAGCTTGAAACCAGGAATGAAAACTGGTTTGGATTGAGGGTAAATCGCGTTAGATTTCAGACCAGAGAACTGACTCTGACTGCCACCAACTCCACCGAAAGCGGTTCGCTCATCCAGCCTTTGGCTGTAACGTCAAGCAAACGTATTTCATCCGGTTCGCACTGCGAGGGACTTATTAGAAGAATCGGAGCGGGAGACCATTGTCTGACCAGCAGACTCAACTGGACTCCCTTCATGCCGGGTACTTCAGGATCGATCACTATTACCTGCGGAGCTAATTTCAGAATTTGTGACTTCAGGGCACTATCACCGCTAAAAGCCGGTTTCAGTTCATAACCCGCCTGGGTCAAAAGCCGGCTTAATTTTTGAAACAGCAAGTTTTCGTTGCTGATTACCAGTATGGTTTTGTATCCAGGCATGGATTATCATCTCCCTGTTCCAAATGAGACGTCTTAATATTTTGAATTGTAACATCAAGTGACAGTCTGAACGATTAGTTTTAGACCACACTTTAGTAGATGTTATTACCAAATTTGACTGCATTATTTAAGAAAAAAATAACATGATTTTTTTAGCTGCGTATCCATTTATACTGGTAATGAATCCGGATTACGGATGGTCCGTTAATGTTATGCTTTCAAAGAAACTTTCACTTTGACAGGAAAAGAGTATAATTAAAAAAATAGTTGTGAGAAGGAGAAACGCGTGTCATTAGATGGAATTAACGCCGCAGGAAAGGAAATACCCTCCAAAAAACCAGAAGATATCGGTAATGAAATCCTGGAATACCTGGCTCTGCGGACCGAAAATCCCAGTGATGCTTTTGTTTTATTGCAGCAACTCAGCATTTATCTCTGGGATACATACAAAATCGATTGGGAAGCCAAAGAAAATTCACCAGTACACCCCGAACGCAAGATGCGTTATTTGTCATTTGTAGCCGGACTGGTTGACCGCCTGACTGAACCTGAAGAGAAACCGGCGGAACAACCCCGCGAATAAGCTTATTTACTCTCCTGATATTAGAGCGGAATAACCTGAATCCAGTTATTCCGCTCTCACTTTTTATACGCTTGCCAGGAGAATCAGATCTCCGGACAGTCAGGCACCAGATGATTCATAGTCCCCTCCTTAATTCTCCGCTTTTACTTATCCGTTTAGTGCGCCTTTGTGTCTCTTTTCCAGCTTTGGTTAAAGCTGGTTTATGACCAAAGTACTGGGTACTGTACCAGTACTAAAATGAGTCGTTTTAGGGTTTAAATAGGCTCAAAAACGATTGACAACGGATTACCGCCTGTTCTATGATTTGTCATGTTGTTATGTAACAATGTCCTGCCCGAAGAGAGGACTTAAGTTAAACCAGTAATTCTAAAATATTTCTTAATAGCGCGAAAACTTAAATCCATTTAGAGGAGAGACACATGATTTGCCAGACTCGTAACAGTAACCGGACCATCAGCATCTTTATCTCAGAAGAACAGGAGTTTTACCGTCAAATTTATCAGGCCAGCTTTGAGAATAATCCCTCTTTTTGTTACCTGGGAATATCCTCAACCGAAAGCGGCCGCCTGTTGGAGGTCCTGGCAAATGAAAAACCGGAAGTACTGTTAATCGGCGCCAAGCGCATCTCTGATGAACTATTCCAGGCACTTGAAAACATTGCAAAAGAATTTCCACGCACCAGCCTGGTGATTTTATTAACTACCCTTAACAAATCAGACTCTAAACTGTTACGCAAAATCGTCCAGAAAAACCGCTCCGGCATCGCCGTTTATATGAAACAATCTCTGGACAATTTTAAACAGTTGCATGATATCATCCGCTCAGTCAGCCATGGTCAGGTCATTCTGGACCCGGAAGTTGCCAACTCAATATTGATGGAAAACACTGAATACCCTTTTATGAAACTGCTAACTGACCGTGAAATGGAAATCCTGAACTTTTTGGCGCAGGGCCACACTAACCACGGTATTGCCAGTCTGCTCTTCATTGATGTCAAGACAGTGGCCCATCACCTGAACAATATCTATAGCAAATTTAAAGAGGATACGGAACTCAATCAAAAACATCCCAGAGTCAGTGTAGCCCGTCTCTATCTGGAAACCACCGGAGAACTAATGCCCTTTAATTCCAGGAATTCGGTTAGTGTTTATCCTCAATAAAGAACTATAAAGTAAAACAAGAACAAAAAAAGCCTGCTGGTGCAGGCTTTTTTTATACCCTTTCACTGCTGTCCAAATCATGCACAGTATCATTGACAACCTGGTTAAATCCTTCCATTCCGTTGTAAGGTTATTATATGGGTTTGCCCCCCTTCTCCAGATCCTTCAGCCTCGCAGTTCGAGGCTTCCAGGATGACAACGAAAAAGAGCTAGAGGCTTCGACCTCGCCTTTCGAGGCTTTTCCGGCATGACTCATTGTTTTCACGCCGTGATAATGGAAAATCAGGGTATTTTCATAATAATCAGTCTTAACCCAGGCTCGTAACGGAATCTTGTTCTGGACAAGAGTGATACCCTTTGTGTTTGTTAAGTTAAGAATTCTTTTTTACCCCTGACTACACCGGACTAAAAATAAAAGATCAGAAGTTCACGGATATTCCAGCCCGCCACAAAAGTTAGAAGCACAATAGAAGGCCACAGCAGTTTGCCAGGCAAAAGCCAGGCCAGTAACAGTGGAATGGCAATTTTTGTTATATACAGCTGAAAGGGAGAATTAACCACCGCCCGCATCAGAGGGTTCAACTCATAAGCTCCTTGGGAAAGAGCAAAAACAGTTAAGACCATATCTAACAAATTTAAAAATACAAAGGTTAGCTTTTCAAAAGTACCCTTTTTAAAAGTCACGGCCGAAGCCATTAATTTAGCTAACAAACTCGCCCCTCTTATCCCTTGTATCTTTTACCGGCTAAACCGTACTCATTGTTCATTATAGGTAGCTGCACTGACGTTTTCTATTATTGTCACCGGGTTAGTTGTATCGGTCTGATTAAAACCGGAACTTGCACTCTTGAAAAACGGCTGTTACGAATACCCTTGTTTCTTCAGATTAACAATTCTGGTTCACGAAACCATAACAAAATGCCGTTACAGCTAACAAAACAGTCACAATACCGGTGGTTTGGTTAAATTAGGCCTGTCCTTGATTGCTGTCAAACATTAAAGATAATTCGGAACTAACGGCGCAGCGTCCGGCATTGACATCCGTTAGCTGAAAGTAATCCCCACTGCAAGATTATTTCGACTGCTTATCTTACCAGTAATTCGCCTGAAAATAGGCCGGATACTTAAAAAGAACTACAGACCGTTTCGAAAGCGTTCAAGTCCGCCCATAATTTGACAACCCAATCTCACTATGTTAATTTTTAATTGGTTTGGTAATAAAAGTCACACTTCAGATTGTTGTTTTCGGATGTCTTCATTAGCTGAATTTCTCGCGTTTTTTCAGAAAACAACCTTAACAAACGTCTGGATTTTCCATTCTATAGTCCATAATGAAACCCTGCCCTGCTGATTAAATCTGGTGAACGCGCATTTACTCGACCGTGAGTCAATGCAACACCAGGCTTAGATGTGAAGCGGGCAAATGCAGAGCCGAACCAGTTATAGGAAAGAGAGGGCTTTCTGCCGGAGTTCGCAGTTTAAAATCTGGTTTGCTTCAGGAGGTTAACATGCTGGGTTGCTACCGTATTCTGGACCTGACCGATGAAAAAGGCTTTCTTTGCGGCCGGGCGCTCAGTGATTTTGGGGCTGAGGTTATCAAAATCGAAAAACCGGGAGGAGACCGCTCTCGGCTAAAAGGGCCTTTCTTCCATGATAGCGGTCATCCGGAACAAAACCTGACCTGGTTCGCTTTCAATGCCAACAAAAAAGGCATTACTCTGGATATTGAAAATGCAGAAGGCCGGGAACTGTTTAAAAAACTGGTCAAAACCGCCGATGTGGTCATTGAATCATTTCCGCCCGGCTACCTTGACAAACTTAACCTCGGATACCATTCACTATCTGAAGTCAAACCCGGGATAATTCTGGCATCCATCTCCGGCTTCGGTCAGGAGGGTCCGTACCGTGATTTTAAAGCCCCGGATATTGTGGCCCGCGCTATGGGTGGATTGGTTTACACTACCGGATACGAAGACCGCCCTCCTCTGACCCCCGGCTACGAGCACACTTATTCTATTGCGGCTATGTACGCCGCGGTCGGGATCATGATAGCCCTCAGTCATCGCGCTCAGACCGGTCTGGGTCAGCATATAGATGCTTCCGTACAGCAGGCCTGCGTAGTTATAGCTTCGGCTGAAATTGAGGGCCCTTATGCCCTTTTTGGACGAGTCCTTTCTCGCCACGGAAGAGCCCGCGGCTCTGTCACACTTAAGGACGGTACAATTTTCTATAACCCGCTTCTCTGGGAATGCAAAGATGGAGACATCGCCTTTAATCTGCTGATTAATCCCACTTCGGTTAAAGCCAACCTGGCTCTGATGGAAGGGCTGAAAAGAGACGGAATTGATATCAAATTCCTGAATAACTGGCAGTGGGATAAACAGGGTTGGAAAGATATGTCACTGGAACAGGCCAAAGAGGTTGTGAACATTATCGGGCAGTTTTTCAAAAAATACACCAAAGCCGAACTGCTGGAAATGGCAATTAAAAATCGTTTCCAACTGGGTCCCTGCAACAATGCTGCGGATGTACTCTCTCATCCCCAACTGGCTGAAAGAAATTTCTGGAAAGACATTTACTACCCTGAACTGGAGACCAGTTTTAAGTATCCAGGCTGGGCAGTCAAAATGAGCGAGGAAGATTGCGGGCCGCGCTTTCGCTCACCCAGAGTCGGTGAACACAATGCCGAAATCTATAAAGAGTTGAATTTATCTGATGCCAGAATGAATGAACTGAAATCCTCCGGCATCATTTAGTGTTAAGTCGATAGTGAACATGTCCAAATCAGGAGGACTCAATTGGAAAAAAGACCTTTAGAAGGTGTTAAAGTAATACAACTCTGCTGGGCTGGGGTAGGCGTTTATACCACCAATTTCCTCAGCCACTACGGAGCAACTACGGTAAGAGTGGAAACATCCACTTATCCGGACCCCGTCCGGACATTTGAACCGTATGCTCCGACCAACCAACCCGGAGAGCCGGTTGGGCTGGAACGCAGCGTATTCTATTCCATCACCCATACCGCCCCGGAACTGGGCATGGTCCTTAATCTGAAACAGCCGGAGTCAATGGAGGTCTTTAAGAAACTGGTATTGTGGGCTGACGTCGTCGCTGAAGGTTTCCCGGCAGGAGTGATGGACAAAATCGGCCTGGACTATGAGGGACTTAAGAAAATCAAACCGGACATCATCATGATGCGTTCCTGCGGCTATGGCCATTCCGGCGCTATGGCGGCCCAACCCGGCTTCGGCAGTATCATCACCGCCGTCACTATGATGGATATATTTACCGGTTGGCCGGACAGAAGACCACTGGCTCCCACCACTTATTACACCGACCAGCTAGTCCCCATGTATGCCGCACTTTCTATTCTGGTAGCGCTTGATTACAAGCGCCGCACCGGGAAAGGTCAGTATATTGATCAATCGCAAATGGAATCCGGATTGAACTTTGTCACACCCCTGATCCTGGACTATCAGGCTAATAAACGCCATCCCGCTCTCAAAGGCAACCGCAGTGATTTTGCTGCGCCGCATGGCATCTACCCCGGTAAAGGCGAAGACCGCTGGGTAGCCATCTCAGTCACTAGCCAGGAAGAATGGGTTAATTTCAAGAAGGTCCTGAATAATCCCTCCTGGACTGAACTACCAGAGTTTTCCACTTTGGAAAAAAGAATCAAAAACAGTGATAGCCTGGATAGGTACGTGGCTGAATGGACTGCCGGACTGGCTCCAGAGCAGGTGATGGGCATTCTGCAGGGTGCAGGCATAGGCGCCGGAGTCGTTTCCACTTCCCGCGACCTGGACAGCGACCTGCAACTCAACTATTACAACTTCTACCGTCAGATTGACCATCCTTACATGGGTAAGCTGCGCTATTATCACCCGGCCGCACTAAAATTATCACGCGCTGAAACAGAAGTAAAAGGCCCGGTGTTACTGGGCGAACATACTGATTATGTTTGCCAGAATTTTCTGGGGATGTCCAAAGCAGAGATCGAAGACCTGCGCTCAAAGGGAGTTTTCAAATAATATTCGAGCAGCGGGTTCGCGTTCACTCTCTCCAGAATAAAATAAGACCCGTTTTCCTGGACGGTCCAACCCTTGTTTTCGTGGGTCGTTATTTTGACGTTACGCTGAAAAAAGGAACAGACGAAAAACAACCTGACGGTTAGTCGTAAAAGAATATCATTTGGCACAGATAATGGATTTGGATTAAAATTAGTTTATACCGGCCAGATAGATGCCCGTTTTTTTTCTGTATTAGCGGAAAAACTCCGGTTTACCGGAGAAGAGGCTATGCCATGAAATTTGACAACCACTGCCCTGTATTTTTGTGCAATCCATCGACTCTTCAACCATCTGTTTCGTGGAAGCGCAGACGAACACCGTTTTTCCTGACTAATTCCCGTTTTGATTCCATGGCCTCTTCCAAACATTCAGCAGTTAAAGGCTTTTCAGCTTTGGCTAAATTCATAATTAGTTCAACCCCAAAGTCAGACCCGGGAACTAATGGACCGATTATAAATATTATGAGGTATTTGTGATGACCACTAAACAGGATTCTAAATCAGTTTTGCCCCCTATCCGTATTCTGGATTTGACTGAGGGCGGCTGTATGCTGGGCGGGCGTTTGCTGGGAGACGCCGGAGCCGATGTCATTAAAATTGAACCTCCCGGCGGCAGTTCATCCCGTATTTGGCCTTTCTATCATAACATCCAAACTCCGGATAAAAGCCTTTTCTGGTTTGCTTATAATGCTAACAAAAGAGGGGTGACGCTGGATATCCGGCGAGAAGAAGGACGCAGTTTATTCAAAAAACTGGTCAAGACCGCAGATGTAGTGATGGAATCTTCTGAACCCGGTTATATGAAATCTATCGGGCTGGGCTACGAAGACCTGTGCCAGGTTAAAAAAGACATAATAGTGACGGCTATTACCCCGTTCGGACAGAATGGCCCTAAAGCGCATTACGCTGCCAGCGCTTTAACGGTCTGGGCCAGCGGGGGTTATTTAAATGCCTGCGGCGATCCAGACCGAGCGCCGGTCTGGATTACTCTGCCTCAGACCTTTTTGTTCGGCGGCTGTGAAGGAGCCATTGGTTCTCTGGCTGCCTACCTTTACCGCCTGGATACCGGCGAAGGACAGTTCATCGATGTTTCCATGCAGGAAGCCGCCGTTTCACCCAATATGAATGTCCTGCAAATGTGGGATTTAAATAAACTTGAGTTCAAGCGAGTGGGCTCTGCTTCCTACGTGGCCGGCACCGGAGTCAAACAACACATCTATTTCAAATGCAAAGACGGCTATGTCATGATTCTGGCTATCGGCGGCAATGATCCTTATGCCACCTCTTCCGAAAAACTGGTACAGTGGATGGATAAAAGCGGCATGGCTCCCGACTGGTTGAAAAAATTGAACTGGTGGACCGATTTTAACGCCTCAACTCTGAATCAGGCTACGGCGGACAGGGTAGGTGAAGTCATTGAGAAATTTACGTTGACCATGAATAAAAACGACCTCTATCAAATTGGAGCTTTTGAATATAAAATCCTGATTGCTCCCGTTTCCAGCGCTAAAGATATTACTGAAGACATCCAGTTAAAAGCCCGCCGTTACTGGATGAGTATTTATCACCCTGAACTGGGCGAAGATATTCCTTATTCCGGACCCTTTATCCGCCTGAGTGAAACCCCGATTCAGTACCGCCGCCGGGCTCCTCTGCCGGGTGAGAACAACCAGGAAATTTACGGTCAGGAACTGGGACTGAGCCAGCAGGAACTGGATGATTTGAAATTAAAGAACATTATTTAAGCCGGGCAGACTTCGTTTTTCGTTTAGAAACATGAAAAAAACAAAGGGGAGGAAATCAGCTCAAACAAAATTCTTGCGCCCTGAGCTGTAAAGAGGGATAACATGAAAAAATTATTTGAAGGCATCAAAATCGCTGAATTTGCCTGGGTGGTAGTTGGCCCGGCTAGTTCCCGCTACATGGCAGACCACGGCGCCACTGTGGTAAAGATAGAATCCCACAAGCGGCTGGACACCAACCGGGTTAACAGTCCTTTTGTCAACAATCAGCCCTCACCGGACAGCAGTATGTTCTTCGGCCGCCATAATCCGAATAAACTAAGCGTCTCCATTGATTTGCAAAATCCCAGAGGCCGTGAACTGGCCTGGAGATTGATTAAGTGGGCGGATATCGTAACTGAATCCTTCTCACCCGGCACTATGGAAAAATGGGGGATGGGTTATGAGGACGTGAAAAAAGTTCGTCCTGACGTTATCTACTTCAGTTCTTCCATGCAAGGCCGCGGGGGGCCGCATTCGAGCTACGCCGGCTACGGCCAGAATGCCTGTAATTTCAGCGGATTCACCGGGGTCAGCGGCTGGCCGGACCGCATGCCCAGCGCTCCGCATGGGGCTTATACCGACTACGTCTGCGCTCGCTTAAGTGCTTTTGCCCTGATATCAGCACTTATCCACCGCCGTAAAACCGGTCAAGGACAGTATGTAGAACAATCCCAATTTGAATCCTCTCTGCATTTTCTTTTGCCGGCAGTGATGGACTATCAGGTCAATCGAAATATTATGATCCGTAACGGTAACCGCACTCCGATAGCCGCTCCGCATGGCGTTTATCAATCCAAAGGTGAAGACCGCTGGATTGCCATCAGCGCCATGAATGAAGCCGAGTGGACTAAATTATGTCAGTCGATGGGAAATCCGGGTCTGGCATCTGAGGGAAAATTTGCCTCGCTGGCAGACCGCAAAGCCAATGAAGATGAATTGGACAGCATAGTGACCGCCTGGACGCTTCAACATACCAATGTTGAGGCTGAGGAAATTTTGCAGAAAGCAGGTGTACCTGCACATATTGTTTCACGCCCATCCGATGTTTACAAAGACCCGCAACTGGCAAACCGCAACTATTTCGTACCGCTGAAGCATGCTGTTATGGGCGTACAGAAGTTTGAACCCCAGGCCTGCTTTATAATGTCCAAAAACCCTCGCCAGCTTACCAAACCATCGCCCTGTGTCGGCGAACATAATGAGTACGTTTTCAGTAAACTGTTGGGCATGAGCGATGAAGAAATCGCCGAGCATATTATCGATGGCTCAATCACAACTGAAATGGCCGGCCCGATGAAAACCACGTTTTAGTTGCTCAAAAGTCGGTTAAAAGCTCTTCCTCCGGTTGGGAAGAGCTTTTACTGTTTCCGGAGGTCTTTTTTCCTGGATTTACCCGGCTTAATAAATTTTTTTACCGTTGTGTACCGCAATAATAAATTTCCCCCCCGGGATCAACCCTTATCTTTCTCAATCCAGTTTGGAAATGAAACCATAATCCTGTAAGGACACCCCTACAAGGCCTGGCCTTTTAGGCCAGGCCTTGTAGGGGTGTCCCTCCCTGAATCCAGAGAAACGGCTTGATATCGGTGGTACATTCCAGTTGATTTTTGATACAATTAAGTTATTCATCAATTATTTTGGTAAATTTTATTAGGGGAGCACCAGAATGTTACAGGATATTCTAAAAATATTAGAAAAAGATGCCCGCGCCAGCCTGAAACAGATAGCTACCGTAACCGGCATGCCGGAAAATGAGATAAAACAAACTATCAAAAAAGCTGAAGAGGATCAAATTATCCTGAAATACAAGACTGTCATTAACTGGGACAAAATTGAAAACGAACATGTTTTTGCTTTAATCGAAGTAAAAATCGCTCCCCAGAGAGATGTGGGTTTTGATGCCATTGCCGAGCGGATTTATCGGTTTCCGCAGGCCTCTACGGTATATCTGGTTTCCGGCACCTATGATTTGCTGGTCATTGTGATCGGTAAAACCATTCAGGAAGTAGCCAGGTTCGTTTCGCAAAAGCTGGCGCCGATCGAGGGTGTTCAAAGTACTGTCACCCACTTCATGCTTAAAAAATATAAGGAAGATGGAGAGATACTGGGGGCCAAAGAGGAACTTGAAAGACAGCAGTATATGCCTTAAACAGGGCGTGTATGGAGAAAGGGTTTACAGCTAATCTTAACCGGTTAATATTTCGGGGCTCACTTTTCTATCGAAATTCGCAAAAATAACATCCCTGTGTATAGGCAGCTATCCTGATACCAGGAAAATAATTTATCACGGCAGGAGTAATATATGCCCAGGATAAAAAAAGAACCAAAGTCTCCGGTCTGTCAGACCGTTGCCAATATGCCTCCTTCCGGCATCCGCAAATTTTTTGATCTGGTTTCCACCATGAAGAATGTTATCTCGCTGGGAGTGGGCGAACCGGATTATGTTACGCCCTGGCACATCCGAGAAGCCGGTATTTATTCTCTTGAAAAAGGTTACACCATGTACACCTCCAACTCAGGCACAATGGAATTGCGCGAAGAAATCGCCCGTTATCTGGCCAACCGTTATCAGGTTAAATATGAGCCCTCCAGCGAAATCTTGATTACCACCGGCGTCAGCGAAGGACTCGACCTTGCCATGCGGGCTATACTTAATCCCGGCGACGAAGTGATTATGTCCGACCCCTGTTATGTCTCTTATTCCGCCTGTGTCCGGCTATCTTACGGCGTGCCGGTCCAGGTGCCGGTTAAAGTTGAAAATAACTTTGAACTCAGAGCTGAAGACATCGCCCGCTATATTACACCCAAAACCAGGGCTATCCTGATCGGTTACCCGGCCAATCCCACCGGCGCCATGATTTCACGCCAAAAATTGCTGCAAATTGCTAATCTGGTCAAAAAACATAACCTCCTGGTGATAACTGACGAGATATATGCCCGCCTGGTTTACGGGACAGAAGAATTGTGTTTTGCAGCCCTGCCGGGAATGCGAGACAACACTATTCTGCTGGCTGGCTTTTCCAAAGCTTATGCCATGACCGGCTGGCGGCTGGGTTATGCCTGCGGAAATCCGGAAATTATCGGAGCCATGACCAAAATTCATCAGTTTACCATGTTATGCTCACCTATCACGGCCCAGAAAGCCGCCGTTGAAGCCCTAAGAAATGGCGATGCTTCCGTGAATGAGATGGTCGAGGATTACAACCGCCGCCGTTTGTTGATGGTCAAAGGCTTCAATAACATCGGACTGAAATGCTTTGAACCCAAAGGAGCTTTTTATGCTTTTCCTTCAATTCAGTCCACCGGTCTGACCAGTGAAGAATTCTCAGAGAGACTCCTTAAGACTGAGACTGTTCTGGTAGTGCCGGGCACAGCTTTTGGCCAACATGGCGAGGGTTATATTCGCTGCTGTTACGCCACTGCCATGAATAAAATTGAAGAGGCCCTGACGCGCATCAAACGATTCGTCGAGAAAAATACTCAAAACTGAGCGGTTTATTTTGGCTTAATCCAGCCTGTTTTTCCAGACTGTCCGGAGTGGCGAACAGGATAATGCATCAAAAGTGCATGGGCAAAGTAAAAATATGCTTTCGGAGGGGATATTAGATGCTTATCAAATTTTTGGCTCACGCTGCATTTTTAATTACCGCCCAGAATGGTACCAAAATCATTATTGATCCATATCACTCCGGTCCCGGGTTTAGTTATAAGCCTGTAACTGAGCCGGCCGACATAGTAACCAAGAGCCATGACCACGGCGATCATAATGCGATTGAAACCGTACAAGGCAACCCGGTTGTTATTTCGGAGCCGGGCAACCGCACGGTGAAGGGAATCGCAATTAAAGGAACAGCGGTCTTTCATGACACTGAGAGCGGTAAAGCGCGGGGTAAGAACATCGTTTTCTGTTTCAATGTGGATGGTCTGAACATCTGTCACCTGGGTGACCTGGGACATGCACTGACTTCAGCTCAAGTTGAAGCGGTTAAACCGGTGGACATCCTGCTGGTCCCGGTCGGTGGTTTTTTCACGATTGATGCCGGAGTGGCTACCACGCTTGTATCCGCATTGAAACCCGGAATCATTATCCCGATGCATTATAAAACTTCCAAAGCCGAAAGCTTGCCGATTGCCGCAGTGGACGATTTCCTGAAAAATAAAAAGAATGTCAGGAAGTTGGACTCCAGCGTCCTGGAAGTTACCCGGGCTACCCTGCCGGCTGCGGGAGAAATTGTAGTATTAAAACCGGCTAACTGAAATTTTGGCGGACCGGGGTAATTCAGGCACAGGCAGCAGCAGTTTTTTATTGGTTGGTCGGCCTATTGGCGTTTACGCTATTTAGAAAATTCTGAATTTGGTGTAATATAGTAAAGGTTTGTCCATTAGCCGTTAACTATAATTTAGACTACTCGTTATCAGGAGGATTCGAACAGGATGGGCAGTACACTCAAGTGGCGCAGGAAAAAGATGAGTAAAAAGCATCATAAAAGGGTGCTTAAAATGACCCGTATTCAACGCAGACGCAATAAATAAGCTGGATCTTTATCTTTGAAAAAGGTCACTTTACTCTTTTTTTATGCAGATACCAGATTCAGTTCGCCTGGAAAAAATGAGTAGCAGCAAAAAAATGTATCAGGTTGGCAATAATAACAAAACTACAAGAGAGTAGCTGGTTTTCCAGCCACTGCAGTAGCCGGGTTTGGCTGTCTTCAAAACAAGCTTTAAAAAGGTCACTTTCAACAGTGACCTTTTTTGTTTCAGTGATATAACTTGAGAGCGCCTGGCTTTTTACTGATCAGCTATGGAGTCCCAGTTTTTTGATTTCCAAATGAATTTAGATTCATAAAACCAAACTGCCCAGTTTCTTCTCACTGCATATAAATGTTAAAATAGCCATAACATAATTGAATCTGCACCTTTTTTCAGGAGAATGAGGTTTGCTGCTGGAACTGCGAATCAAAAACCTGGGTATCATTGAAGACATTCTTTGGAGACCGGAAAAAGGCTTTAATGTCATTACCGGCGAAACCGGCGCCGGCAAGTCCCTGATAATAGATGCGGTGGAAATCCTTCTCAACGGTTCTGCGGGAGAGGATGTTATCCGGCACGGCAGTTCGGAATTGCGAATAGAAGGAATATTTGACCTTTCCGGAATTCGTCAGTATTCCCCATTTAAGGCTTTTCTGGAAGAAAAGGGACTTGCAACAGAAGAAGACCAGTTGATAATCAGTTTTGAACTGAAACGCTCCAGGGGAGGACAATCGCGTATTGATAACCGTCCCGTCACCAAATCCATCCTGCGGCAGGCTAGCCGTTTTTTAGTGGATATACACAGCCAGAGCCAGCACCTTTCGCTTTTGGATGAAAAATCTCATCTGGAAATACTGGATGCCATGGCGGGGAATAAGGAAATAAAGCAGAGTTTTTCTTTACAAACCGCTAAACTGCGTGAACTGGAAACAGAACTCAACAACCTGAAAGAAAGAGAACAGGAGACACTGAGAAAGCAGGAATTCCTGAGATTTCAGGTTGAGGAAATCCGCAAGGCCAACCTGCATGAGGGAGAAGATACTGAACTGGAGCAAGAACGGCACATCATTGCCCACGCCGCCAAAATCAAAGAACAGGCTATGCACATCTATCAGACGCTCTCATCCAGTGAATTTAGCGCCAATCAGCAATCAGTCACTGCCGGGCTATCCCAGGCTTTTCAGTCTCTCCGCAAATTGAGTGAAATGGACAGTTCACTTCAACCGCAGGTCGAAGTTCTGGAAAAAGCCTATTACGGAGTCGAAGAATGTGCTCGAGATATCCTGGTTTACGCTGATAAAATGGATTTTGACCCCGCCCGGCTGGAAGAAATTGAGTCTCGGCTGGAATCTATTCGCAGTCTGAAGCGTAAATATGGCAAAACCCTGGCGGATATCATCGCCTATGGTGAGAAATCCATGAAGGATTTGGACTTGCTGGATAACCGGCAGGAACACCAGGCGGGACTGGAAAAAGCCATCGGCGAAACCAGAAAAGCCTGCGGCGTTATAGGCAGTCAACTTTCTACCTTACGGAGTCAGGCTGCAAGGACATTGAAATCAAGAGTAGAGAAAGAACTGGGCGACCTGGAAATGGGACAAATGGTTTTCGATGTTTCAGTCACCCAAAAACCTTCCCCAAATGGGATTCCCGGTCCGGACGGACAATTGATGGCTTTTAATACGAGCGGCATGGATACAGTGGAGTTTTTGGTTTCCACCAACCCCGGGGAACCCCTGAAACCTCTGGCCAGGATTGCCTCTACCGGTGAGATTTCGCGTTTCACACTGGCATTAAAAGGGGCAATGGCTGAAGCAGACCAGGTACCACTTTTGATTTTTGATGAGATTGATATAGGCGTGGGAGGCCGCAGCGGAGATATCGTAGGAAAGAAAATGTGGAATCTGGCCCGTCACCATCAGGTAATTTGTGTGACGCATTTACCCCAGATTGCGGCTTTTGCGGATGCGCATTTTGCAGTTAGAAAGGAGACTGCCGGAGAGCGCTCAATCAGTGCCCTGGAGTTTCAGGATAAAGCCAAAAGACTAAGAGAAACGGCTATGATGCTGGATGGGCCCGAATATTCATCCGCGGCCCTAAAAAATGCCCGTCAACTGCTGGAAACCGCCGTTGATTGGAAAAAAGAATCCACTGGAACCGAACACCCGATACAAATGCAGTTTTAATATTTGCCCCCCCTCATCATTGTAACGGATGAAAAAGGAAGGCCGGTAACCAGCCTTCCTTAAACATAAATAAGCGGGTATTTATCTAATAAATTCGCAAATAGTATTTACTGCTTTTCTCTCTTTGAGAGGCGGATTCTCGGCCGGATAACCCACTGGAATCAGGGCTACGATATCTGTCCCAGCCGGAACCTTTATAACGTTTTCAATTGCCCCTTTGGCCTGGATAGGACCAGTCATCCATACCGCCCCCAACCCCATTTGATGCAGGACCAGCAATAAATAGGCAATGGCCGAAGAAACCGATTGGATTTTACTGTTGGCGATATTTCTCCATTCACGCATAGCTTTGGCTTTGGGGTCAACCTTTTCGCGCAAGGCCATAATCTGTTCAGCCGGTGAGGTATACTGGCTGGCGGCTACTGCTATTACGGCCGGTGCTCCCCGAAAAAAGCTGGCTTTCTTAAACATGTTTTTGGCGGCTTCCCCAAACTGGGCTGATTCCGGCCAGACTGCCATTTCATCCGCACTGGCCTGGACTGCGTTTGCTATTTGGTCAATGATATCACGTTTGGTAACTACATAAAAACGCCAGTTTTGCTGATTTCCGGCATTGGGAGCATAGGTAGCCAGTTCGATCGCCTGCAAAAGCAGGTTGTCAGGAACAACTCTGGACTGCCAGGCTCGAACAGAGCGCCGGCCTTTTATCAATTCAGCCAGTTCATTAGTATTCATACTCTAATTCCCTCCTTTATCTGTTTTATCTTGTTTTTTTGTTTTTCCAGTCTTTAGTATTGCTGCGATTTCCTTTCCCATGGCTCGGGCTTCAGAAATAATTTCCGGTTTGGTTTTAACATCATCACCTTCGCCGGTGTATCCCTTCAATACCAACTTCCGGATTTTTGAGGGGCCCAGCAGTTTTTTCATTTCTTGAATGGTCTCATCCGCTCCGGCTCCACCGCCTATCGCAATGAATCCGGCAACCTTAGCTTTAGGTCGACGGTCATGGGTATAAAAGAAATAGGTACGGTCCATAAATATCTTCATAAAAGCCGTTACAGAATACATATATATCGGACTGGCCAGAATGACGGCGTCCGCTTCAACGACCTTCTCCAGTATGGCCGGAGCATCATCTTGAATCCGGCATTCCTGCAGACTGCCGCAATCGTCATGTCCATAACAGGGACTGATTTTATAGCGACTTAAAACGAACTTTTCAGTATTGATTCCCTCTCTCTTAATTTCATCCAGTACCTGATCAATTAAGAAACTGGTGTTACTGTTAAGCCTGGGACTCGCTCCGATCGCTACTACATTCATGACTTTCCCCCCAGTATTATTTTTCCGGCAGAGTTTCCTTGCAAGCAATAACCGCATGCCAGTCCTGCTCGATTTCTATGCTCATCAGCTTTAGATTACTTATTGCCAGGCGGATCAGCACCTCATCCAACCCTTCAGGATGGATGCCGCTTACAATTAAAACCCCTTCAGGTTTTAGTACTTCCATCAGTGCATCTGAAAAATCTGAAATTGCCCGGGACGTTATATTAGCAATTACCAGATTAAAAACTGCCCGGTTTTTGGATTGAAAAGCACGCGAAAGTGTTCCTTTTTTTACTTCAACCTTATCATCGACCTGGTTATTCTTGATATTGAAGCTTGCCGTTCTGACCGCTACTTTATCAATATCCAGCGCTACTACCTTTGCAGCGCCCAGTTTGGCGGCCGCAATAGCCAGAATTCCCGTACCTGTCCCCAGGTCTAAAACCGCCGTACCCGGAATCAGATGCTTCTCCAGACTGGAAATACATAAACGCGTGGTAGGATGTAACCCAGTGCCGAATGCCGCCCCCGGATCGACCTCAATTATATGACGGCCGGGATAGTTAAGCGGAGTGGAAATCCAGGTGGGTTTGATCACAAAACTCTGGCCGATTTCCATCACCTTAAAGTTTTTCTTTAAGGAATCAAACCACTCATCCTGCTGTAGAATTCTCTCCAAAGGTCTGTGGGTATAACCCGCCTGAGATACCTGCGTTTCTATTTCAGCCAGGATAGCCGGATAAGCCCGGCTGAGGGGTAAATAGATCTTGACCGTAAAATGTTTATCCGCATTTTGTTGTGACGGCCATTCTTCAATTAAGGCGCCGCCCTGGCCGTATTTTCCCAATATCGCGCTAATGGCCTCGACCTGTTCGGAATTACAACTGAGACTCAATTCAACCCACTGCATTGTTTAGCCGTCCTGCCCTCGTTGATGCTTTTATTTTACTGTACTGAAGATACTGTTCACAAACCGCTTAACTTGAAACAGTTTAAGTCAATTTCAACCGGATCAGAGGATATCAAACAAAAGCAGAGTCGCTATACTAATACCAGTAGACAGGGCTACAGCAGTAATAAGCTGGATAATATTATGATCGCCCAGCCGGATTTTAGCCCATCCGATTAAGGGCAAAAATGCCAGAGTATACAGCCACTGGTTACCCCAGTTTACAGCCGCCATAATGATTAAGACGGTAACTGCGGCGAGATGAAAACTGATTCTGTAATACAGGTTTATCACAGCCATCAGCAGGGCAGTAGCTAACAAGGCGGTTAAAAGGCCGATAATTTCGGCAGGCATCTTGAGAAAAGAGAGCAATAACAGGCAAGGAAGTCCAAAAACTAAACCTAAGAAAATGATGGCCCCGGGATGATACTTTAAAATCCTGGTTGGATCCGTTTTATAAAACGGCAGATGGTTTTTTTTAAAAAAACGCAGATAAACATAGACCAACGGAAAGATTACCAGGAAAGAGAGCATGACTGCGCCCCATTCCATCCAGACAGCCAGCCCGGGAGCCCAAAATGCAGAAATTATTGTCAGGACCAGTACACTTAAAATGACCGGATTGGTGGCTCTGGCGACTATTTCAGCCGCTGTGTTAGGCAACACATGATTCTTATTCATTTATTGGGCGACCTGATAATGTATTTAAAGCAAAACGTAAATTCAATTCATTCATCTCTGGGTTTATTATAAATAACTCTATGAAAAGCTGCTACTTAACAAGTAGGTCAGAATTCGTAATGAGAAAAAAAGCGGGTACATGAGGTTAGGCCTCATGTACCCTGCCGCGTTAACAATATAGCACTGCCCCGGCTATTTAGCGCACAACCCGTGCTCTCCGGAATTTAGCAAAACCGGTATAATCCGTCTTAATTATTAGAAATATTGACAAAGGCGGAGGGGAAATATTCTCCGGAGTAAACTGTCCTGATTCCGGTTAACAGGTCGGAACTGGCTGACCTTTTGGGAATGAACCCGTATGCCCCGGCTTTCCGGGCTATCAGCATATTCTCCTCTTCGTCATATTGGGTTAAAATAAGGACCTTTGTCTGAGGACACTCCCGCGAGACATGTTTGGTGGCCTCAATTCCGCTCATCACCGGCATTACAATATCCATTAAAGCCAGGTCCGGCACCAGCTTCAGGATTTTTTCCAGGGCATCCTGTCCGTTAGCTGCCTCTCCCACTACTTCAACGTCCTTTTGAAGCGCCAGTACTGCGCAAATACCGTTTCTGACCATAGTATGATCATCCGCTACCAGCACCTTTATTTTTCTGAGGGATTTATCCAGCAAGTGCATCAGGCGGGGTAATATCTGGGCCGGTTCCATGGGTTTGGTTAGATACTCCTCAGCCTCTATTTGCAGACCCTCCACCTTTCGCCAGCCGTGTACAGAGCGTTCCCTGTCCGAAGAATCAAGTATCATCAGGGGAATGTCGCGGAACCTGGCATTTTGCTTTAACCACTGGTGCAGTGCAAAAGCCTGCCCGGCCGGCTCCAGTGTACCCAGGACAATCGTATCCGGCAGACCGCCAATCAGGTCTTTGGCCAGCGATATGTTATGCGTGGTCACCACCTGGTAGCCTTTACCTTCCAGCGTTCGCTGGCAAGCTTCCACAAAATTGCTTTCATCATCAATAATCAAAATTTTCCTGGGATTCTCCATATCCATCCTCCTAATATTCAGTCCTCAACCCTTACTTTTTTATTTAATTTTCAACAGGCAGGTGTCCACAGCTACTGGTTATTCAAACCGGCGGCGGTTAAAATATCCGGTACAATGCGTTCATTGCCTACCGCCATAATGTGAACGCCATGGCACATTTTTTCCTCCCTGATAGTTTTAATCAAACGAACCGCTATCTCAATGCCTTTCTGTAGAGCCTTTCCTTTTTCCGCGCCGGACAGTTCGTCAATCACAGCTTTAGGCATAGTTATTCCGGGCACATTGTCGTTCATATATTTGGCCATCCGGGCTGAAGTAAGCACTATGATACCTGCCAGAATCTTCACATTAAAGCGCAATGCGTACTGCATAAACCTTCTCAAACTGGCAGCTTCAAAAATACCCTGTGTCTGAAAGAATTGGGCTCCGGCGGCTACTTTTTTATCAAATTTGATGAGCTGCGGCTCGATAAAATCAGCCTCCGGATGGACTGATGACCCCAGACAAAAACTGGGAGAACCCTTGAGGTCGTTACCGGCGGCATCTTTACCCGATTCCAGCGTTCGAGCCAACCTGAGCAACTGGATGGAATCAGCATCAAAGACCGGCCGCGCTTCTTTATGGTCTCCTACATCCACCGAATCGCCGGTCAGGCAGAGCACATTATTCACTCCCCGGCTGTAAGCAAATAACAAATCAGCCTGCAAAGCCAGCCGATTGCGGTCGCGGCAGGTCATTTGAAATATGGGTTCTCCGCCTTTTTCCTTGACCAGCAAACAGCCTCCCAGTGATGGAAATCGCATGACCGAACTCTGGTTATCAGTGATATTGATAGCATCCACTTTATTTTTTAAGGTTTCAATATGGTGGACCACCTCATGAATGTCGGTTCCCTTGGGAGGTCCAATTTCGGTAGTCACCAAAAATTTGTTGGCCAGCATTTTTTCTTCAAATAAAGACTTAGCCATGGCTTATACCTCCGGCGGAAGTTTTTGTCAGCCTTCTGGGCCGGGGAATGGCCCGGAAGTTACGCATAGGGTATTCTCTGCGAATTTTATCCAGTTGACCGGTCTTTTCCAGCCGTTTATAAATAAGGACCCAGGCGCAGTTGATCTCTTTATTGGCCTCACATTTTTCGTTTTTAACACCTGCACAAGGTCCATTCAGAATACCCTTGGTGCAGCGCGTAACAGGACAGATGCCGGCGGTATCATCCAGGCGACAGTCTCCGCAAGCCGAACAGCGTTCATCCCAGACTCCCTGCTCCTGAGAAGCTCCCATGAAAGAGGTGTTTAACCCGGGCAGTACCGGGATATCCAGCTTTTCAGCCACGGTCTGTACTCCTATGCCGCAACCCATGGACAGTACGGCATCAAAGTCCTTAACCTTTTCCAGAAGAATATCCATAAATTCCGGATCACACTGCCGCTTGACCGTGAATTCGGAATATTCGTGAAAATCCTTATTGTCTCTGGCTTGCATCAACCGTAAGGCATTATCCATAAAGGTTACTTCACGTTCTCCACCGGCATCACAGACCGTCATGCAAGTACCGCAACCCAAAATAAGTATCCGTTTATAAGGGGCAATCATCTGCCTGATTTCAGGTAGAGGTTTTTGTTCAGCGACTATCACGTCTGGTTTCCTCCTTTATCAACGAATTCAGATACAGGCTTCCAATCTGGTTGGCAAAGCCATCCAGCCAGTCTGCCGGGTTTTCGGTTTTATTTTGGGGTGCATAAAACTGCAGGCGGTTATTTTCCAATCCCACCTCTTTCAATACTTTCTGCACCCTTTTTATCTGATCGTTAACCCAGAAAGTGGTGTTTTGGCGGGCGCATTCATCGCCGCAGCCGGCAATAAATACTCCTTCGGCGCCTATTTCAAAAGCCCGCAACAGGTGGTCGGCTTCCACACTGGCGACGCACAAAGCCGGAACAAAGGCTATGCCGGCTTTTGTAGACCTCCACAATGCGGAAAGTATCCCTGTGCCAAAAAGCCCGTACTGACAGCAGAAACCGATTATTAATGGTTTCAGATTATTGGCATTTTTGGTCCGGCCGATATGCTCCAGTTCATCCTCTATGGTTCGCCTGAAGTATGGTTTACGGAGAGAAATAGCTTTGGCGGGACACTGGGCGGTGCAAATACCGCAGGCCTGGCACTGATCTGCTGAAATTTGTAGTGTACCACGGCTATCCAGGACCGGTACCTTGTAAGGGCAGTCCCTCAGGCAGGTCAGACAGGTGGCGCATTTATCCTGGAAAGTTACTTCCGCCCCGGCGCCGCACCTCAGGCACCTGCGAGCTTCATTGATAGCCTCTTCCCAGTTATAAACATTTTCCACCGGCTGGAATTCTTTAATTCTGGCTTGCGGGTCTCTGACCGGCGGCTCATGGCGGTGAATTTTCTTGATATATTCAATGGTTTGAGCGGATAATTCGCCTATCAGACTCTTGATTTCTTCTTCTGCAGGCCGGGGATATTTGCGCTGAATAAAGTCATCGATGCGTATTGCCGCCAGACGTCCGGTGGCCAGCGCCTGGACCACGGTGGACGGGCCGGTCACCGCATCGCCCCCGGCAAAAACCCCGGTTTGATTAGTATTCAACGTCACCGGGTCAATCTGGATAGTGCTTCCGCGGCCTATGCGCAAATGGAAATCTTCCGGAATCTGAGGGCTTTGGCCGATAGCCGTAATTACAGTATCAACCGGAAGAGCAGTAGTAATTGATTCATCATAAACCGGATTAAAACGCTTTTGTGCATCAAAAACAGCCGAACAGCGTTTTAGTTGAATTTCATTAACGGTTTTATCACCGCAAAGTTGTTTAACACCCCATGAACAATTTAAGATCACCCCCTCATCTACTGCTTCATGGATGTCGGCCTTAAAAGCCGGCATTTCCGGGCGTGATTCCAAACAGACCAGATTAACCGTCCGGGCGCCCAGTCTTAAAGCTGTCCGGGCAGCATCCATCGCGACGTTACCGCCGCCAACTACCACCACTTTTTCACCGATGACCGGCTTTAATCCCAGATTAACTTCCCGTAAAAATGTGATGGCATCCACCACGCCCTGCAGGTCATCACCTGGAACTCCCAGCCTGCGGCTTTGCTGAGCGCCGATAGTCACAAAAATAGCCTTGAAACCCTGTTCAAAAAGATTTCCCAGGGAATTGACACGGCAATTGGTTTTAAATTCAACTCCCAGGCTGGAAAGGCGGCGCACTTCGGTATCCAGAACTGCCGGGGGTAAACGGTATTGCGGGATCCCGATGCGCAGCATGCCCCCTACTTCAGGTTGAGCTTCAAAAACCGTCACCGGATAACCCAACTTTCTGAGATAATAGGCACAGGCCAGACCGGCCGGGCCAGAACCTACCACTCCGATGCTTTCTTTTTTGGTTGTTTCTGCCGTCAGTTGCACCATCCTGTCTCCGCCGAATTCTACTGCAAAACGTTTAAGGGCACGGATGGAAACTGGATCGTCCACCTGACTGCGGCGGCATTTGTCCTCACAGGCATGATTACAGATAAATGCGCACACCGAAGGAAAAGGATTATCATCCCGAATTACCTGCAGAGCTTCCATGATCCGGCCTTGCGCCACCAGATCGATATATTCACGAATGCTCATATGCAGTGGGCAAGCCGCCTGACAGGGCGGAACAAGGCTGCGGTCGATTGAAGCGGTATCAAGGCGTTTGGGAGGGCTTTTTTCAAGCTGACCAGTTCTGAACGTTAACATTTCCCCTCCTGATAGAAATATTTCTTCATTTGAATCATGCGGCTTTTATCCCCAATTTTCTACCGCAAGCTACCTGGAAAAGAAAAATATGCTACTGGAAAACAGCCGGTAATACTACGGGAATTCAATCGGGATTATTACTGGATAAGCCATTCCACCATAGAAGCAGTAACTCAGAGAGTGACAATTTTTTTGCGAATAGCAAATTTGATAAGGTCGGAGGTTTTGTGCAGATTCAGTTTGGCCATTAAGTTGGCCTTGTACCATTCCACAGTTTTGGGGCTTACAACCAGTTTTTCGGCAATTTCGCGGGTGGAAAGCCCCTCTGCCACCAGTTTCAAGGTCTCTTTTTCCCTATCAGAAAGTAAAAAATAGGGTTCTTTATCTCCTGTACCGGAGGTTTCAGTCTGGCATAGGTCAACCAGAGCGGCGGCGGCTGTAGAAGAGAGATAAGATTCGCCTCTGTAAACTGCCTGTATAGCTGTTGACAGTTCGGTTGGGGAAGCCATTTTGTTCACAAACCCGCGTGCGCCGGCTTCAACAACCGGAATAACATACTCACTGTCATCATACTGTGTCAGGGCAATTACTTTAGTTGAAGGAAATTCGCGGCGGATAATGCGGGTAGCTTCTATTCCACCCAGATGGCGCATGGCTAAATCCATTAAAACGATATCCGGCTTTAGAACTCGCACCAGATCAATCGCTTCTCTACCGTCCGCACCCTCGCCTACTATCTCAACTTCCGCATTCAACCCCAGCAAAGCGCGAATGCCCTGCCGCACCAGAGTATGGTCATCAACTATCAGTATTCTAATTCGTTTCATGCGTTTCACCCCTGGGAATAGGTACACTGACAGTTACCGAAGTACCCTTGCCGGGAGCCGAATCAATCTGGTAAACGCCCCCTACAAAATCAATCCTCTCTTTCATAATCATCTGACCCGCTCCACGTCCGTTGGCCGCAATAGAAGGCGGAAGGGAGGGATCAAAACCCTTACCGTCATCGCTTATTTGCATTGTGCATTGCATATCGTCACATTCCAGCTTCACCCATGCGTTTTTAGCCTCAGAATGTTCCAAAACATTGCCGATAATGCCCTGGGCAACCCGAAAAAGGGTTACTTCCACTTCCTGAGGGAAACGCCGGTCCGCTCCTGCAAATTCGGTGTTCAAATTTATGCCCCTGGCTTGTAAATGGTCTTTGGCATAGCGATGTATGGCGGATTGCATTCCCAGTTCATCCAGCAAAGTTGGCCGTAATTCTTTCATCAGTTTGACAATTTCATTTCCGGCGTAAACCGCATAGCTTAATACCTTGTTTAACATCTGGCGAAACTCGGCATCCCCTAATTGCCTTTGTTCCGCGGTTCCGGCCAGAGCCTGAAGATTAAGAGTCAAACTGGTAATGGCCTGGCTGGTTTCATCATGGATTTCGCGAGCGATACGTTTGCGTTCCTGTTCCTGGGCGGTGAGAGCATGTTTCAACAGCGCCTGGTATTTTTGACCGGCTTCTGCCAGGCTCTCATAAAGATGTATTTGTTCAATGGCGGTCCCAATGTAATCCCCGATTGATAAAAGCAACTCAATATCCACTTCATCAAAGTGGTTGGCTTTTTTGCTGGATACGATGATTACACCGATTATTTTGCCAGCCACCCTTAAAGGCACGCTGGCGAATCCTTGCATGCCATCTTCCCGCACCAGGTCAGGGCGAAATGTGCGCGGGTCTTTTGAAACATCTCCGATAACAACTGGTTCACCGGACTGAGCTACTCTACCAATTATTCCCTCTCCGATTTTCATTTTTAACTCTCTGGCATGATGTGGAGAAAGGCCGCGCATCACCCCATACTGTAAAGTTCTGGTTTTTTCATTCACAAGCAGAATTCCACCCATTTCGCTTTCAACCAGTTCCATTACGTTATCCAGCCCTATTTTCAGGATGGTATCTAGATCTCGGAGATCGGCCACTGCGGAGGCGATCCGGTGCAGGGCCGCAATCTGGTTCTTGCGGTTCAGCAGTTGAGCTTCCTGCTCTCTTTCCACACTTACATCTCGTTTAATCTCCATCATCGAAATGATATTCCCGTCGCTATCCAGGAGGGGATATCCATGTATCATTAAGTGCTGGTTTTTTTCACCCAGATTAACTGTATGAGATACGGTTACGGCCGAACGGCTCTCTAAAACGCCTGTTAACGGGCATTCCCAGGAAGGTGCACCGCAGGGCTTATTTAGATTATATAGTGCCTCATAACAGCGGCGGCCGGTTAATTGAGAAGGTTGAACCCCGGCTTTGTTTTTGACAACATTATTAGCATCGATAACGATGTATTCTTTGTCAATTATCATTATCTCGTCAACAGAGGCATTCAAAATTGATTGCAGTAATTCTTCACGGTCTACTTTAACATTGCTCTGATCCGATTGCTGCTTGTTTTCCATTTCCCGATCACCTCCGTGTTCTTCGAGTTCTAGTTCATTTGCCAGGGTGAACCGCTATGAATTATCCCAAAGCAGGTTATCGAGGTAGTTTGACCGGCGCAGGCTGACACCCTGATTATACTGTATATTGATTTATTCGTAAACAACTATCGATTAAGTGGCAAAATATGGCCAACAGGAACAAAAATTGAATCCCCACACAGGCTGAGATATAAAAATACCGACATCAGGCCCATTCATACACGAAATTGGGAAATGCTAGAGAATACCAAAGTATGTGATAGCTAAAGATGTAGTGGTCGGACCGCAATTTCTGCAATCATGCTGGAGTACTCAACCAACCAAAATGAGAACGGCGAGTCAAAACTTTAAGGCTACACAAGGAAAAGCAAGCCTGGCATTAAATGAACACAACTTTATTTTTGGTGGTATCGAAATTGATATCCAGACTGCTGGACGAAGGTGGTATGTCCGGGCCTTGGAAACCTTGACTTCACCTTGGTTCAGGTGCCCTGACGCTTTGGCTTAACCCATCCGGCGATTACCCTTGATTTCTGTCTGTCAGCTACCTTCAGGTTAATTACTCTGAAAAACAAAAACTTAACCCGAAATTAACCCGCTTTTAACCTTTTCTTAAAGTAGCCTTAAACTGCGGCTGGTATATTTATTATTGAAGTCATGACAGCCTAATAATATAAATCAGGAGGACGAAACAACCATGCAAATCTGGAAAAACAAAAAATGGCTGGCAACCTTGACGGCCGGGATTATTATTCTAATGGTATTGGTAGCCGGCTGCGGAACAACTGCCACTACTCAGCCAGCTACCGGGCCTGCCAACACTAATGTCACCACTCCCACGGTCACTTCCACCCCAACGCCAATTCCTGCCACTACAACTGCTCCTACTCCTACTCCTACCAGGACAGTCAGCGAACTCTCAGGCACTATCACCACCTCCGGGTCCACCACTGTTCAACCGCTATCTGAATTACTGGCGCATGCTTTTATGACACTGCACCCCAAAGTAAAGGTAGTTGTTCAGGGCGGCGGCTCTTCCGTAGGCGTCAAAGCGGCTAACGACGGGATTGTGGATATCGGCGCGATCTCCCGGGAACTATCAGCGACCGAGCCAAAACTGGTCACCTTTCTTTTAGCCCGTGACGGCATTGCTGTCATCGTGCACCAGAATAATCCAGTCAGGAACCTTACTAAAGAACAGGTGAAAGATATCTTCTCCGGAAAAATCACCAATTGGAAAGAGGTTGGCGGGTCTGATCGTAACATTAATGTAGCCAGCCGTGAAGAAGGGTCCGGCACACGTACCGCCTTCGAAGAAATGATTATGGGCAAAGACGCCACCATTTTGAAAACCGCCATCCTGCAGTCTTCCAACGGAGCTTTACTCCAGGTGGTTAAATCCGATATCGCGGCCATCAGTTACGTCTCATTCGGTTACCTGGACAAGGCTGAATCTGCCGTGGCAATTAACGGGGTTGCCGCCACTCCGGAAAATGCTAAAAATGGCACATATCCGATTGTCAGACCCCTTTACTTTGTAACTAAAAATCAACCCGCCGGTTTGGTCAAAGCCTTCCTCGATTTCTGTGCCAGCGATGAAGCCCAGAAGTTAGTCATGGCCGAAGGATATATTTCCGCCAAATAAAAGCGGGCACTAATAGTGGATTATCCGGCATCCGCAGAGTCCAGATAACTCTGCGGATGCTTGCTTTCTGATTTCTCACAGTTCTGTTATAATCGGGACACAAGAAAGAGAAAGGGAGGTAAGGCCATGAACCTGAATGAGAAAAACCGCTTTGTTTCGCTTTGGAAAAAGTATTTCAATCAGTCTGAACTGCCGGTTACCGCTTTCTACCACCAGAAAAAGAACAATCAGGAGATAGTTAAACCTGGCACTACGGGGAGATGTTTTGTGGATGCGCTGGGGTTAGTCAGAGACGGGCAGTCTTTGACCCTGGATGTCAATTCCATCGACTGTTTCGGCGGCCGGAAATACCTGGGCTTCACACAGGGCATCAGTCCCAATTTTGAGTATTTTCTTTCCTGCGGCATCCCCGGAAAAATGGAAGGCGAACGCTACAAACGGTCGCCTGAACTGGTACTAGAGACCAGCCGCTCATGGCCGGTTTTCAAAGCCCCTGCGCCGTATATCACCTTAAAAAGATGGGACCAGTTGGATGAGCAGGATGAACCTGAACTGGTTATCTTTTTTGCCGGAGCGGATGTACTGTCAGCCCTTTTTACACTCTTTAACTTTGATGAAGCCGGGCCGGAGGGAGTATTTACTCCCATGAGTTCAGGTTGTTCATCCATCATTACCTATCCTTATCTGGAGAGGTTATCTCCGCACCCCAGGGGAGTAATCGGGATGTTTGATCCTTCAGCCCGGCCTTTCGTTCCCAGGAATATGCTGACATTTGCTCTGCCGATGGCAAGATTTATCCAGATGGCAGCCAGCATAGAGGAGAGTTTCCTGATTACCCGCGCCTGGAAAGAGATACAACAGAGGATAGACTGAGCGGACCCTTAGCGTTGTTCGCCCGGAAGGCAGTCCGCTTATTAAGAAAGCCCCCGGCGGATAGTTGCGGCCCAATTTTTACGTCAACAATACAGGTATATACGCCTTTCCGGCTTTTTTAAGCGGGCTGCTGGAGAGGGGAGCCGTACATTTGAAGTTTGCAGCCGGTTATCCATAGGAAAATAGTTTCGAAGCGGCTGAATTTATCCGGCCCCTGCCGGTTGCCAAAGCGGATAAAGAGCAGATCTGTCACGAGGTAGCTGAAGATTAGCAAAACCAGTCGTTGCCTTCCGGCATGCATTGAGAAGAAAAAAATTGATATTACTTATGCACTGTGCGGTAATACTCCACCACTGCCTTTCTAACTGCGATGCGGGTTATTTTATCTTTCTTGCGTAAATGCCTTAAGTAATGCTCTCTGAACTCAACCTCATTTTTGAAAGAGCAGTTGAGCGCCGGAAACCTGGTGTTTATTGCTGCCTGTAAAGTCTGTTCGGATTGATAGTCAAATCCTCTCTCAGTAAAACGGCGGGCGGCCAGAGTCTGCAAAGTCAAACCGTCTGTGGCCGGACTGACCAGCGAGACCGAATTGATGCGGCGGACCGGATCTTCGAACATATTCCGGCCGGCCCGGGCCCTTAAAACTACAATCACCCCCAGACGAGAGATAACCGGAACAGGGATTCCCAGCCAGTTATTCAGCACCCAGATTGCCTCTTCTGCCGTTCTGGCATGAATTGTCCCTCCCAGCGGATAACCTTTGGGCAATAAATTGAAGGCTCTTTGGGCCTTTACTCCCCACAGGTAATCGTAGCTGTGGTTGCTGATCTCTTCAGTCACCAGGTATGAACTATCCGGAGAGCTGTAACTTAAAAAATGAAAATCCTCGAAATAACCCCGTAAATTTATTTTTTCCTGCCCGGGTGGCAAAAAATCCAGCAGGGCATGGAGCAAAGTGGATTTTCCCGCGAAGCTGGGACCGGCCGCTACCAGCAGTGAGGACCTTTGTTCCATCAGCAGCCAGATTAATGCGGCTAATTTACA
>DATIKD010000286.1:0-2506 GCA_035477965.1 Dehalococcoidales bacterium
GCAGCGGATGGCCAGACCGCGGTTGAAGCGGGCCAGACAAACGTTGCAGCGCAGACAGCGGTTGATATCGTCAATGTGCCCTTCCTGGACTTTGCGCGGCCATCTCTGGTCGGCTACCAGTTGGCGGCCCATGGTGATCATGTCGGCCCAGCCGTTGCGCAGGATTTCTTCTGCCAGGAACGGATCATGCTGTCCGGGAACGATCAGGGGGATTTTCAGTTCAGGTTTGAAATTCTTGGCATGGGAGATGAAGCAATTGCCATCCTGGGGGAAGAATTGGGCTCTGGCTTCATAGGAACCATCAGACAGGTGGATATAGGTGGCGCCGAGCTCTTCGCTCCATTTGGCCACCTGGATCAACTCCTCTTCATGGATAGAGCCGGGCATGTGCTCATCACCGCTCAGGCGGATACCCAGCGGATAGTCCGGGCCGACCCTCTTGCGGGTGGCCACCAGCAAATTCTTCAGGAAGCGGAAGCGGTTCTCCAGTGAGCCGCCGTATTCATCGGTGCGCTGGTTGGAGCGCGGAGACAGGAACTGGTGGATCAGATAGCCGTGCGGGCTATGGAATTCCACGGCATCAAAACCGCATACTCTGGCGGCTTGCACCGCATCCGGGAAGGTCCTTTCCATGTAATGGATTTCTTCCAGGGTGAGGACTTTGGGTACGGTGGTGGCGCCCAGGGTGGCGGACTTGGTTTCATAACCGCGGGGCATAATTCTCAATTCGAAGTCCTGGGGACGCTGGGAAGGTATGGCGGAGGGAGCGCCCGGGATTTCGCCGGAAGTCTTGGAAGATCCCTGCCGGCCAAAGCTGGGGGTAATCTGGATGAAGGCGCGGGAACCGCACTGCTGCATGCCTTCCGCCAGGTTGGACATGCCTTCATAATAAGCTCTTCCGCTGATGCGCGGGTTGCCGAAACTGGTGGTCTTGGCTCCCCAATCGGTGGCAAAGGTGCACTCGATGGTGATAAAGCCGGCTCCGCCTTCCGAACGTGCGGCGTAAGAGTAGATGCACTCCTCGCGGATGAAACCGTTTTGATCGGCTCCACCGGTGGTGGTGCAGGAACCGCCGATGCGGTTCTTGACTTGCATTTTGCCCAGCATTATGGGCTCGAACAGTTTCTTGAATTCCATTCTGGTGTCGATCCTCCTGTTAATACAAAAAATTTTGATTATTGATCAAAATAATGAAACCTCTGTTTTAAAGCAGCCTGTAACCTCTAGACTTGAACTTTTCGTTTAGATGTATCGATCTTCAGTAGTTTGGCCAGGTTCTCACCGAAAATTTTACGCTTGATTTCGGTAGTCACCGGGGCATAACCATAACCTTTTTGCAGGTCTTCCGGCATCTCGAATGTCCTTAAGCCGATGGTGGCTTCTCTGAACAATCCGCCGGGACCGTAGAAATCAGTTCCCCAAACGATACGGTCGGGTCCGGCAAATTGAATCGCTCCACCGATGATTTCAGCCAAACGCCGGGGCGCGGCTTTATACCAGGGCATGATTAAACTTAGACTGATATATACATTGGGGTGGGACAAGGCCACCATATTCAGGTCATTGCAATGCGGCCACCCAGCATGGAAAGCGACGACTTTCAGATCATAAAAGTCATTCACTACGTCATCAAGCAGTACCGGCAGGCAATATTTGGCTTTGCCGGGCGGACACCAGCTCCACCCTGTATGAATTGTAACCACAACTCCCAGTTCTTCGCAACGCTTGTAGAAAGGCCATATCCTCTCGTCATTAATATAGGTGTCTTCGGGCGGATAGAACTTGAATATCTTGCAGCCTCTTTCCTGGGCCAGGTAATCAAGCTCCCAGAGTACTTCTTTCATCCCTCTTTTGATAAAGGGCCCCAGATTAGGCTGTACGATCAGCCGGTCCGGGTATTTTTCGGCGGCGGCCAGCAGTAAACCGTTAGTGGACCATTTCGTGGAGTAACCGGTCGTTTCCATCATGGATTCGGGGAGGATGCAGGCCATATCGATACCATAGCGGTCCAGGTAAATCATCAGTTGATCTTCTTCTGGAATATTTGATTTTTCCGCTTTGGTTACCGGGGGTTCTTTCCAGTCTTTTGTCACGTGATGAGGAATGGCGTTGAATGCCCGGGCCGTTTCTGCCGTTCCATAGACCCATTTTCGGTATTCGGGGAAATAGTTGAAGTATTTCTTGTTCGCTTCACCGCTGAGGTGACATTCGACATCAATTTTAAAATAATCGTCTTTAACAAATTCTTGTCTCGCCATTCACACCATCCTTAGTAAATTTATTACAATAACGCCTCAACCGGCGATTATCATATACAAAAGTATTATGGCGGCTTCAGGCACACAAGAAAAGGCAGCAAAACAAAAGCTTTCCCTGCCGTTTTTCAGCCTAACAGCAGTCGTCCCGTACATTCTATCACTTGCCTTTTTCTTTGGCAAATAATGGTCTTATGTGACTGGACACCCCTTCGGGACAGGTTTTGAGGGGTGTCCCGCAGCTTCACTTC
>DATIKD010000287.1:0-17076 GCA_035477965.1 Dehalococcoidales bacterium
ACCCACCGGTGAGATATTGAATCTGGGCACCGCCAGCCGCGATGACGGGTGGTTTTCCGGTGACGGGCCGGGTTTCAGCCTGCGGGGAATTCTGCGGGGCAGGGCCGGCGCCAACGGCGGCAACGGAGTCATCACCAAATGCTCGGTCAAGCTCTATCCCTGGTACGCCGAACCGCCCACGCGTCAGCCGATGACAAGACCGCCCGGCGAAGCTCTTTCCGCCACCCGGCTGACCCGTGTTCCGGAAAACTATCATGCCGCAGTACTCACCTTCCCGGATACTGAAAAGATGATGAAGGCCTCTACTGAAATCGGGCAGGCTGAACTGGCCTGCATCGTCGCGCCGGCGTATATGGCCACCGGCTTCAATGAGGAAGGGAACGACGAACAGTGGGCCAAAATGCAGGCTGAAAAAAATCAGGACCCCACCTTGATCGGCCGCTCAGTCCCGGTCTTTGTTAATGGACACTCCACCCGTGAACTGGAGTACCGTAAACAGGCGGTTATGGCAGTCATGCAGAAATGGGGCGGCTACCTTGATCCTGCCCTTAATGAACCGGGGGTTATGGCTCAGCGATTTCAATATCAGATGTGGTCTACCGGTGTAGGTGGGCTGCGCTCTAACGGTGATTTTATGGTCTCCATTCAGGGCGCAGATGGTTCGACTGAGATGCACTTAAAATACCGCAACTATGAGTTTGAGGCTTTCAAACCTTTTCGCGACCGGGGGGATATAGTTCAACCCAATCTCGGTATGTCTTACCGTCCCATGGAACATTTTTCGCTGGGTTCATCCGGCGGCATAGCTACCGGCTACGATCCTTTCGACTCCGGTTCTCTGGCCGCTGCCCGAGAGTATATGAACCTGGTTTATGATTCCAACAGCCCTTTCCGGCGTTTCAGCTATACCAACCGGGGCGCTATGATGCAGGTGGAAGATATTGAACATGTTCATCAGAGGTGGGGGCCGCTCTACGACCATGCTGATTCCTGGCTGCAGAAAATCAGGAACATGCTGGACCCCAACCGAGTAGCTGACTGGACAGGCTACATCCCGCCGGAATATAAAGATCAGAGAAAAGAATCTTAAGGTGAACATGTAGTATTAATCATGCTTGTCCAAAATAAAATTCGACAACGAGTCTGAGTTAAGAATGATTATTATGCCAATACCCTGATTTTTCATTATCATATTGGAAAAACAAGATGTCATGCTGGAGGCCTCGAAAGGCGAGGCTGAAGCATCTGGAGGAGGGGTACAACACTCATTTTCTACATCGAATATTCCTTTTCAAACAGGTTGGAAGGTTTTAACAAAGTTGTTAATTGTTCTGCGAATAAATTGGACAAGCATGTAGTATTAATAAAAACAACAGGAGAAAAATATGGAAGCTAGCAGGCTGTTGGCCCGCAATGTGGTGGCTACCCAATTTCAATCACTGGATAAAGAAACGGTCCGGAAAGCTAAATTGAGGATTCTGGATGCCATCGGCTGCGCTTTTGCCGGCGTCAGAGCCGCCGGCAGTGATATGCTGCTGGAATTAGTCAAAATGTGGGGCGGCGCAGGCGAAAGCACCCTCCTTTCATACGGAGGGAAATTCCCAGCGCCCAATGCAGCCATGATGAACAGCCTCCTTACGCGGGCTTTTGACTATGAGCCGGTCGAGGCTGAGGGTGAAAACCGGTCAAGCGCAGCCCACATCAGCGGCACCACTATCCCCACCGCCCTGGCGGTAGCAGAAAAGCAAGCCTCCAGCGGCAGTGAAATGATCGCGGCCCTGGCCGCAGGCGAAGACCTGGCCTGCCGCCTGGGGGTGGCTTCCGGGTTTGATTTCAGCCTGGGATGGTGCAACACCGGGACCATTAACCTGTTTGGAGCCACGGCGGTGTCCGCCAGGTTGCTAAACCTGAATGAAAATCAGGTGTTCAATGCCTTCGGCATCGCTTTGAACCAGGCAGCCGGCAGTATGGCCGGCGTCTTTGACAAAACACTCTGCTTCAAACTGCCTATTGCGCTTTCTTCCAGGAATGCTGTGTTTTCGGCTGAACTGGCCAAACGCGGCTTTACCGGAGTGAATGAACCGTTCCTGGGGCCGCGCGGTTTTTTTGCTTTATATTGCCGTAATCCCGATACCACTGGGCTGGTAAAAGACCTGGGCCAAAGATATTATGCTGATTGTGTAATTAAACCCTATTCGGCCTGCCGGGCTACTCATCCTTTTATCGACTGCGCCCTGGAGATTTCGCGCAAACAGAAAATAACGACCGGGGAGATAGAAAAAATTACCGTCCATGCCTCTCCGGGCATTATCTCCGGTTTTTGCGGTCAGCCCTTCATCTGCGGTGAGACACCCCAGGTGGACGGCGCTTTCAGCATCCGCTTTACCGTAGCCACCGCACTGATCCGCCAGGACGTCAAACCAGAGCACTTTGAAGCTCGTTTCATGAATGACCCGCAAGTTCTGAGACTGATTGGCATAACGGAATTGGCGGGAGACGTTGCGCCGCAGAAAATGCCCTCGGCCAGCCTGACGGTAAAACTAAAATCCGGCGAAGTACTGGAAGCCGGGACAGCTTTCCCAAAAGGTGATTTCCGTAAAACTGCCCTCAGCGAAGATGAAATCAAAGCCAAATACCGGTCTAACATGGCCTACTCGGGGACAATCTCGCGGGAGAAGAGCGAAAAGGCCCTCAGCCTCATAGATAACCTGGAAGAAGTTAGAGACATTCAGGAACTAATGAAATGGCTGGTGAGAGACTGACCCCGCGAAAATAAGGCACGCCCGGACATTACGAATGCGTCTGGATAACTCCGTCGCAAAAGTGTTTCCGGTTATCATTTAATTCCCAAAATGCGGGCGGTTGTTTCTGTCCGGCAATCCGGAGCGGTTATGATATTCCCTTGCAGTTTAGCCGCCACCGAATCCGTAAACTTCAAACCGGTGGCCGTAGAAACCACTACCACTCGGGAACCGGGCTGAATCCAGCCCGCCTTCCAGGCATTGCGTACTCCGGCCAGCGCTATTCCAGTCTGAGGACAGACAAAATAGCCGTCCTTGCCGCAGACCGCTACCGCTTCATTCAGGTCTCCTTCTTCGGAAATCTGCATAGCCCCGGCCGAGATGGTGATCTCCCTCATTACCTTGTCCCGCGAAACCGGATCGCCAATGCGGGCGGCGGTGGCAGTGGTATCACCCGCAGTGATGGGTTGGTAACTGGATTTCCATTTCTCCAGCGGTACGTTTATACTTTCATCGCTATCCTGGCGGGAGGCGTTCCATGACTGCACCAGCGGGTTAGCGGCCCTGGATTGACAGCCCAGAATTCTGGAGGTTTTAGACATACCCAATTTTTTCAAAAGCCTGAGGCCTTTGCCCACCGAAGAACAGTTGCTTCCGTTGCCGATGGGTACCGCAAACCAGTCCGGACATTTCCAACCAAAAAACTGAGCTGTTAAAAACACCGTAGCCTGGTGTCCTTCGATACGGGCAGGATTAAGGCTGTTAGCGGGATAGACCCCATAATTGGCCACCAATTCCTGCATTACTTTCATACAGGCATCGAAATCGCCGGGCAGAAGAATGACTCTGGCGCCGTGCACCAGGGGTTGCGCCATCTGTACCGGAGTGATCTTCCCTTCCGGTAAAATTACCGAACACTGGATTCCGGCCGCCGCCGCATAAGCCGCGGCCATGGCTGAAGTATCTCCGGTGGAGGCGCAGCAAACATTTTTAACACCCGCGGCTTTAGCCACGCTCATCATTACCGTCCCGCCGAAATCTTTGAATGAACCGGTTGGAGTCATCCCCTCCAAAATGATATACAGTTCAAAGCCGTCTCCTACCCAGGTTTGCAGGTTACGGCCCGCCCGTACGATGGGCACATTGCCCTCGCCCAGGCTGACAATCAAGTTCTCCGGCATATGCGGCATAATCCACTCCTGGAAACGCCAGACACCCGAACGGAAGCGAGCTTCATTTCTGTTTAAGAGTGACGCTGTAATGCGCGAGTCAAACAGGCGGGTATAATCTCTGAGGGATTTTTGGACAGTGGACAAATTATGTTCAATGTCATATAGATCGCCGCAGCGGGGACAACGGAATTTTCTCTCTTCCAGCAGGTCCGTTCTATGACCGCAGTTGATACAGGACAACCAGGTTTGCTGTGAACTAAATACGTTTTCCACAACCGGACTCCTCTCTGACCGCCGTAGCTACTTCAACGCTTAATATCATAACTGGTTTTCTCAGGCAACTCCAATTTTAATTTTACAAGGACTCTCCTTTAAGGACTCTCCTTAAAGGAGAGTCCTTGTTTTACAGGTCAGGAGGTGGGTTGGGTGACCAGCCAGCGTCCGGTAAGCTCCAGCATGGGCAACTTGACTTCCAGGTTCTGCCGCCGCGCCAGTATTAGATCAACTACATCCAGACCACAAGTCTGCAAAGCTCGCTCCAGGCTGACAGCACAAGTCACGGCAAAACCACCCCTGAATCCGGCATAACACAGGCCTACCGCCGGTTTGCCTTTAACTGCCAGACTGACTGCTTTGGGGGCCAGTCCGGGCGGGGCAAAAACTGTCCGGCGAAAACGGTCCAGGAATGCCCTCAAGCTTTCGGTCAGTTCACCGAAATAGACCGGATTAGCCACCACCAGGACGTCCGCATCTCTAACCTTACTGGCAACTATCTCAAAATCATCCGGAATTACACAGGCTCCTTCCTGCACACAGGGGCCCTGTCCATCCAGATGACACTGGCGGCAGCGTTCCAGCTTTAATTCTGGCAGAAAGACCACTTCCGATTGGCCTCCCGCTGCCTGAATGCCGCGGCATATGGCCTCAATCGCCCGCGCCGTTTTCCCTTCCCGGTTGCGGCTTCCGGAGAGTATTAGAATACCCATCATGCACCTCCTCTTTCAGTCTTGCTTTCGCTTACGCTCCTGGGTACACTTTCGCGTGAGACAATTCATCTCAAACGGATAATGATAGCCTCATACCTGCCCATTTAAAATCCCCTGCCGGACATATCTAAAAAAGATTTTTAGGCGGCCCCAAAAACCAGATTGCGGGCATCCGCATCCAGGCGGGCGCTTACGCCGATGGGCAGTATGGCGTTATTAACACCGTGACCGAAATCATCACAGGCGACCACCGGGATGCGGTTTCTTCTGCCAAAACGTTCCAGTCTGGCCGACAGTTCAGACTGCGCACTATCCGAATAATGCCCAAAAATCAAACCGGTCACATTTTCTAAAAAGCCGCTTTGTTCAATATGGGAAAGGTAGCGGCTGACATCCGCCGGTTTGTGATAATCATAGTAATCTTCCAGAAATAACAGGTGCTTCCGGTCAGAGCGGCAGGCGAAATATTGACTGCCCAGCAACAGCCCAAAATTTTCCAGGTACCCGCCAACCAGTATTCCTTCCCCGGACCCGCCGCAAATCGTGGTCCATTCGCTGTTGGGTTCAAATACGGCTGGCGATTCATCTACAAAATGAGACCAGAATTGCCTCTGGTTGTAGACTGTCAGGTCAGCAAAAGTGGACGGCTTCTGGCCGTAATATGTAACCAGCCCGGTCCTGGCATAAATAGCGTCCAGCAAAGTGGTTCCGTCGCTATAGCTCAAAATAAATTTAGGATTGCGCCGGATATTCTCAAAATCCAGCCAGGGCAATATTTCATTGCTGACCGAACCGCCCCCGAAAAGCAGCATTCTGACCTCTTTATCCGCTATCATCCGGTTAAAATCCCCAGCCCGTTCCTCTTCCGAAGCCGAAAACCCGTAAGTGTCTTTGTGCAGGTTGTCTGATTTCTTTATCCGGAAGCCCATTGCGGAGAGAGCGGCAAAGGATTTATCATATTTATTCTCTTCGACCACGTAACAGGGGGCCGCCACTCCAATAGTATCGCCTGCCTTCAATTGTTCCGCCGGCATGTGAGCATCCTTCAACCAAAATAAACCGTACTAAAGGTGAATCAAGCCCATGTTAATTCAATGAATCCCGCTTTGCAACCCATCGCCAGAGGAACTCTTGTCAATGTCACCTTTTCCTTACTGACATTTTCCCTTAATAGTAACTACTGACATAATCGCCTAACATCAGCAAAAAACTCTCCAAATTACCACTTTAACTAAAAATTGTGTTACAATGATTCCCTTGTGATAACTAAAAACGAACTGCAATTTTGGGTAGGCTTCAACATCATCCCCGGAATCGGGAGAGTTAAGTTCTCCCAGATAGAGACCTTTTTCGGCAATCTCGAAAATGCCTGGAAGGCCGGCGCCGGGCTACTCAAGAAAGCCGGACTGGACACTAACTCCATCCAGTCGATTGAAAACTGGCGACCGCAGATCGACCTTCCCTTGGAAATGGAAAAATTGGAAAAAAACGCAGTCAGGGCTTTAACCTATCATGATGAGCTTTTTCCGGCTCGCCTGAAGGAAATATTTGATTTCCCGCCGCTGATTTATATCAAAGGGGAGATATTGCCCCAGGATGAATTATGTCTGGCTGTGGTAGGCACCCGTAAAGCCACAATTTACGGCCGCCAGGTTACCGAAGAACTGGTTGAAGACCTGGTGCGCAATAAAATTACCATCATCAGCGGACTGGCCCGAGGGATCGATACTGTAGCTCATCGCCGGGCGCTGGAATGCGGCGGACGCACCATTGCCGTACTGGCATCGGGACTGGATAGTATTTATCCGCCTGAGAACGCCAGGCTGGCGGCGCGGATGATAGAAAACGGCGCTTTAATTAGTGAATATGCCATTGGCGTGAAACCCCGCCCGGATAATTTTCCCAGGCGCAACCGCATAATGAGCGGGCTGAGTCTGGGGGTTTTGGTGATTGAGGCCGACGAATCCAGCGGGGCCATCATTACCGCACGCATGGCCGCCGAACAAAACCGGGAAGTAATGGCGGTGCCGGGCAGTATTTTGAACCCCATGAGCCGGGGTACTAACGCCCTTATTCAGGAAGGGGCCAAACTGGTCCGTAACTGTGATGACATCCTGGCCGAATTAAACCTTTCCGGCCAGCCGCAGCAGTTGACCATGCCTGAGGCGAGTGCACTTTCCGAATTTGAATCTTTGCTCTTGAAGCAACTGGGCACCGAACCCACCCATATCGATGAAGTCTGTCGCACCAGTGGTTTGAAGATAGCTGAAGTCAGTAGTAATCTGGTAATGATGGAACTAAAAGGACTGGTCAAACAGGTCAGCGCCATGAATTATGTTCTGACTCGTCAAACCAGACAATAATATTAAGGTAAAAGTAGAAAAATAAATGAAAGACAAACTGGTAATAGTAGAATCTCCGGCCAAAGCCCGCACGCTGGGAAAAATCCTGGGCAAAGGCTACAATTTGAAAGCTTCTCTGGGGCATATCCGCGATCTTCCCAGGTACCGGATAGGCGTGGATACTGAACATGGTTTCTCGCCGCAATATGAAATTCCCAAAGATAAGAAAAAACTGGTGAGCGAACTGAAAGAAGCGGTTGCCGGCTCCTCAGCCGTATTTATGGCAACTGATCCGGACCGGGAAGGTGAAGCTATTTCCTGGCATCTCTCCGAAGTTGTAAAAGGCGAAGAGAAAATCCCTTACCGGCGGGTGGTCTTTCATGAAATTACGGAAGAGGCCATCAAGGCCGCCTTCAAGCATCCGCGCGAACTGAATATGCAACTGGTGAATGCCCAGCAAGCCCGCCGCATCGTGGACCGCCTGGTGGGTTATAAAATCAGCCCACTGCTCTGGAAGAAAGTGAAACGAGGCCTTTCGGCCGGCAGAGTTCAATCGGTAGCTGTCCGCATCGTGGTCGACCGCGAACGTGAAATCCTGGCCTTCGTCGCGGTTGAATATTGGAGACTGGAAGCTCATCTTGGCAAGCTAAATGAGACCGGAAACAAGGCCGGCTTTAAGGCGGCGCTGGCAACTAAAGCCGATGGCACTAAAGTGGCTTTGAACAATGAGGCAGAGGCCCTCAAACTTAAGACCGAACTGGAGAAAGCTGAATATAAAGTATCCAAAATTACGCGCAAGAGCGTGAACAAATCGCCTGCGCCACCATTTATTACTTCCTCTTTACAGCAGGAAGCCTGGCGCCAGTTGCGTTTTTCCGCCAGCCGGACCATGGTGCTGGCTCAGCAGTTGTACGAAGGCCTGGCGCTGGGGTCTGAGGGCAGTATCGGCCTGATCACCTATATGCGTACCGATTCAACCCACATAGCCTCTTCAGCCCTGGCTGAAACCCGCGATTTCATCAAAGAAAAGTACGGCGAAAAATATTTGCCGGTCAAACCCCGGGTATTTACCAAAGCGGTTAAAGGGGCTCAGGAAGCACATGAGGCCATCCGGCCGACTCGCATTCACCGGACTCCGGAATCCGTCAAGCCGTTTCTGGATGCCGCCCAGTACAAACTCTACGATTTAATCTGGAAACGCATGGTGGCCAGCCAGATGGCCAATGCTGTTTATGACAACATCGCGGTGGATATTGATGCCAAATGCGCCGGCCGCGCAGGCACATATATCTTTCGCACCAGTTCTTCAAAACTAAATTTCCCCGGCTTTACTGCCCTGTATATTGAGGGGAAAGATGAAAACGGTAACGAAGATGAAAAAGAAAGGCTGCTGCCTGAACTGGAAAAGAACGAAAAGCTGAAACTGTTAAATATGACCGCCGAACAGAATTTTACCTCCCCGCCTCCGCGCTATACGGAAGCCACTCTGATTAAAGTTCTTGAACAGCAGGGCATCGGGCGTCCCAGCACTTATGCCCCCATTCTGACTACAATCCAGGACCGGGAGTATGTAACCAAAGAAAAAGGTATTTTTAAACCAACCGAACTGGGATTCAAAGTCAATGATTTACTGGTTCAGGCTTTCCCTGAATTACTAAATATTGAATTTACGGCCAAAATGGAACTGGAACTGGACGAGGTAGCCAGTCACAACAAAGAATGGATTAACGTGGTGACGGAATTCTATAAGCCCATGCTGGCCAACCTGGAGAAAGCCCAGCTAAACGTGGAGAAGGTTAAGCTGGCAGAAGAGATTACCGATGAGAAATGCCCGAATTGCGGTAAACCCATGGCTGTAAAAAGCGGGCGTTTTGGCAAATTCCTGGCCTGCACCGGCTACCCGGATTGCAAGACCACCCGACCTTTTACCGTCAAAACCGGTGCCAAATGCCCTGAATGCGGCAAGGACCTGGTACAGCGGGTCAGTAAGAATAAAAAACGATTTTACGGGTGCTCCGGATATCCGGACTGTAAATTCGCCGTTTTCCAGCAGCCGGTTCCCCAGCCCTGCCAAAAATGCGGCGGGCTGATGTTAACCAGCGGCAAAAAAGCTATCAAGTGTTTTAAATGCGGCCAGATCGAAAAAGTGGATGAGACTGAGAAAAAAGCTGAGTCCAACCCTGAAACTACGGCGCCGGCCAAAAAATAACCCTTATTGCATCAGCTAAAATAATCAGGCTGGATAGTCTTAACTATTCTGAATGATCAAGCAGCCGGGCGCCTTCGATTTGAGCCGGTATGTTTTTTCGGGCTTGAGAGTATAACGCAGAACTGGTTGCCAGCTTCTAACCGGGGTCAAAATGCGGGAAGTATTTAAACGCTACATGGACTACCTGAAAGCCGAAAAGGGCGCTTCGGATTATACCCTGCGCAACTACCGCACCGACCTGATGGGCACCTTCAAACGCGGCCCGGGCAAAGGTTTTTTCCAGTTTCTGCGCCTGCGCCGGCTGCCTGACTTCAAGGATGTGGACAAAGCCATTTTACGGGACTATATGGCCTGGTTAATGGAACAGGGAATTGATAAAGTCAGTATCTCCCGCAAGCTTTCGGCTATCCGTTCTTTTTACCGCTTTTTGCTGAAAGAAGGAATACTGGAAAAAAGTCCGATTCCAGTTGATAGTTCAGGACGCAAAGGCAGCCGTTCTGCTCTGTCCCCCAAACTGGAAAAGAAACTACCGGTATTTTTAACCGTTCAGGAAATGGCCGCTCTTCTTCAAACTCCGGACCTGACCAGACCGGAAGGACTGCGCGACCGGGCTCTTTTGGAAATCATGTATGCCGGCGGATTACGCATCAGTGAAATCTGGCAGTTGAATCTGGAGAACATCAATCTGGAGAGCCGCGAAATCCGGGTGACCGGCAAGGGCAATAAAGAAAGGGTCGTTTTGATCGGGCTGCCCGCCGCCGAAGCACTGGTCCAATACCTGAAAAAAGCCCGCCCGCGTTTATTGAATACAGGCCTCAATAGCGCCCTCTGGTTGAATAAAACCGGGAAACGCCTGAGCATGCGGGGCATGCAAAAACTGCTGAAACACTATGCCCGGGCCAACGGAATTGAGAAAAACGTCCATCCGCATGTACTGAGGCATACCTTTGCCACGCATATGCTGGACGGCGGAGCTGATTTGCGAGTGGTGCAGGAACTGCTGGGGCATGCCGACCTGTCTTCTACCCAGATTTACACTCATGTTACTCAACAGCAAGCCCGCAAAGTTTACCTGACGGCTCATCCGATGGCGCGGGAAAAGGACGATATAGATGCAAAACCAGGACAGAATTGACCTCCTCCGCCGGAAACTGGCAGAAATCAATATAGACGCCCTGTGGGTCTCCCAGCCGGAAAACCTCTTTTACCTTTCCGGCTGTGAAGGTCTGGAGGGCTACCTTTTTATCAGCCGGCAAGAAGCGGTGATGGTAACCGACTTTCGCTATCTTGAACAGGCCGGGCGGCAGTCTCCGGGCTTTGAAATTTTTCAGATTAAAGGGAAAATGGCGGACTGGCTGCCGCGCCTTTTCCAGGCCCGGACTGTATCCAGCCTGGGGTTTGAAAGCAGCCATCTGACAGTCAACACCTACGAACAGATCAAGGGGATTCTCAGTTCCTCCGGCATACAGATGTCGCCCCAGAACGGTTTAATCGAAAATCTGCGGGCGGTTAAAAACCGGGCAGAGATTGAAAAAATTGAACGCGCCGCCGGAATCACGGATAAAGTATTTGATTATGTTGAGCGGATATTGCGACCGGGCCTGACTGAACTGGAAGTGGCCTGGGAAATTGAAAAATTTATGCGGGACAACGGCAGCCAGACCGTGCCGTTTGAATTGATTGTGGCCGCCGGGCCCAATTCTGCCCTGCCGCACGCCAGGCCTTCCAGCTATGTCATTAAACCCCACGAACCCATTGTGATTGATATCGGTTCGAAAGCCGAGTTTTACGGCAGTGACCTGACCCGCACGGTTTACCTCGGCCAGCCGGATGAAACTTTTCGCAAAGTTTACAACACAGTTCTGGATGCCCAACAAACCGCTATAGCTGGAATCAGAGCCGGAATGACCGGCGCCGAAGCCGATTCACTGGCCCGTAAAGTTATTGAAGCCGCCGGTTATGGTGAAGCCTTCGGCCACAGCCTGGGGCATGGCATCGGGCTGATAACACATGAAAAGCCCACCCTTGGACCCAATTCCAATGACATTCTGACTGAAGGGATGGTTTTCACCGTGGAACCGGGGATCTACCTCAGCGGCTGGGGCGGGGTACGCATCGAAGATGATGTGGTTATGGAAAACGGCAAATTGAGGGTCATCTCGGCCGGGCGTAAAATGAGAGTATAAGTCGCAATATTTTGATCCTGAACTGTGAAACAGGATTTAAAAAAGATACCAGCCAAAGGTTAAATGATGAAGGAGCCCCCATTGCTAAAAGCTGATTTCCACATCCACTCCAGGTATTCCGGCGACTGTTCCACCACTCTTGAACAGATCATCGAGACCTGTTTGAAAAAAAACATCAATTGCGTGGCTCTGACCGATCACAATGAAATAGAAGGGGCTTTGAAATTACAAAAGATGGCTCCTTTTAAGGTTATTGTCGGCGAAGAAATATTGACCACCAGCGGGGAAGTAATGGGGCTATTTTTAACCAGCCGGATACCGCGGGATTTGCCGCTTGAGGAAGTCATCCGGAGGATAAAAGACCAGGGCGGCCTGGTCTGCGCCCAGCACCCCTTTGATAAATTCCGCTCGGATGCCCTGCAGGCGGATGTGATGGAAAAATTCAAGGAACAGATCGACCTGGTAGAGGTTTTTAACGCCCGCACGCCGTTGAATATCACTTCGGAAAAGGCCAGGCAGTTTGCCGAAAAAAACCACCTGCCGGCGTCTGCCGGGAGCGACGCGCATTCAGCTTCAGAAATAGGGATAGCCTATGTTGAACTGCCGGAATTTAACGGGCGAGAAGATTTTTTAGCGGCCCTGTCCCAGGGTAAAATATATGGTCACCGCACCAGTCCGGTGACCCATTTCAAAAGCCTGTGGGCCAGAGTGAAAAAACTGGCCGGGAAAGGTAAAATCGACTAGTTAAAAGCAGCAAAAAGCAGTTAATACCCGGCTTAAGCCATCCGCCTTCAGATTCTGCGCCCCGGTTTCAGGGGTCAGGTGGATCAGGGCTACGGAAGGACAAAATAGATTTATGTTTAATTACATGCTAGTCCAAAATTAAGTTCCGTGACGAGCCCGGGTTAAGACTGATTATTATGACAATACCCTGATTATTCATTATCAGGGTGTGAAAACGTTATGTCATGCTGGAGGCCTCGAAAGGCGAGGCCGAAGCATCTGGAGGATGGGTACAACCCCATGGAATACCCTTTTGCAACCAGAATGGAAGAGTTTAACAAAGTTGTCGTTTGTGTCGCTGATAATCTGGACAGCAGTGATTTAGTTACGGATTTTAGAATTAGCCTGCCAGGTATGAAAATTGGAAACTGGAGTTTGGAATGACATGTCTTATAAATTTAGTCTGTACACGATAGAAAACGGGATCGCCACTATCACTTTAAACCGCCCCCAGATTTTGAACGCGCTAAGTCCGGATTCATTGAATGAACTGCGCGAAATAGTCCTGGCCGCCGGCCGGGACTCCGCAGTGAAAGTAGTGATTATAACCGGAGCCGGAAAAGCCTTTGCCGCCGGCGCGGACCTTCAGTCTCTGGGCCCTCAAAAGTTGGAAAACGGCCGGGTGGGAGCGGTGATCGATAAAGCGGCCAACGGCGTTATTGAGGCCATTCAGCAAATTCCCCAGGCAGTTATCGCTGCCGTCAACGGGCATTGCTATACCGGAGCCCTGGAAATTGTCCTGAGTTGTGACATAATCCTGTCTTCGACTGATGCTCGTTTCGGTGATACCCATGTCCGCTTCGGGCTTCGCCCGACCTGGGGTATGAGCCAGCGCCTGCCCAGAACCATCGGCTATCACAAGGCTAAAGAGCTTTCCTTTACGGCCGGTATAATTGACGCCTCAGAAGCCCTCCGCATCGGCCTGGTATCCAGAACGGTTTCGGCTGGTGAACTACTGGATAGCGCCAAAACGATTGCCCGTCAGATAATGGCCAACAGCCTTGAAGCGGTGGCCGCCTATAAACAGCTTTACAATAATACTCTGGGCATGAGTCTGGCGGATGGCCTGCAGTATGAAAGTCAAAGTGAGTATTCTATAAGCGATACTCAGTCCCGCATCGATGCTTTCCGGAAAAAATAAAAACCGGTCTAACGCTGAGTGTCCCATATTCCTCAGGGGTAATTGGGATAATAAATGCCTGCTCTAAGCCTGGCCAAACACCCCACCGGAGAAAGTAGAAGAGGCTAGCGCAAAATATACATGCAGTAATAATACAAAAATGCCTTTTTCCCAAAGACAAAACCATGCGAACCGTGACAAGGCCTGGCCTTTTAGGCCAGGCCTTGTTACGGATGCTGTGGAGACAACCGGTACATTTTACATACTCCAAAATTTTATAAGAGTGTAAAATAATCAAAACCTGCGTGGCCTGACTTAAAGATTCCCAAAGGCTCACGGTATGGTATACTGGTTACAAAATGAAACATTCTGAAAGCCAAAAACCGGAACCTGTTCAACCTCGCCGGCCTTTTTACGGTTGGTACATGGTTGCCGCTTCCTGGCTTTTGGCTTTCCTGGTGTCAGCTACCGCTGTGGGTATCTTCTTCAAACCCTTGCTGGACGAATTTGGCTGGACCAGAGCCCGCCTTTCGCTGGTTTCATCCATTATCATGCTGGTATTTGCCGTCTTGTCTCCTTTTATCGGACGGATAATTGATCGTTTTGGCCCCCGTTTAATGCTGCTGGCGGCAGCCGCTGCGCAAGCACTTTCTTCTCTGGTCTATGGTCTGGCACAGAGTCTGCCGGCAGTTTACCTGGCCCGTTTTCTGTGGGAACTGAAACCCACTCACGCCGCGCAAATCCTGACCAACTACTGGTTCGTCCGCAAAAGAGGGCGGGCCCTGGGTATTATTTCCAGCTGCATCCCTCTCGGGCAACTGGTGCTGTCACCCATCTCACAATTTCTGATTACCGCCTGGGGCTGGAGGGAGACATTTTATTTTTGGGGCGCCATCACTGCAGTCATAATACTGCCCTTGTTTTTTTTGATCAAAAACAAACCCCAGGACATGGGTCTGGGGCCGGATGGTGAAATAGCTCCGGAAAAAAATCCAGGGCTTGTTGCCGGGGCCGCTGGAGCGCTGCAAAACCCGGCCGGAATGATGGTACGGGAGACTCTGCGACAGCCTGCTTTCTGGCTGGTGGCAGGTACTCACATAATTTGCGGTATTACCTGCGGCTTGATGGCCACCCATCTGGTTATATTCGCCACCGACCTGGGATATCCGGCTATTATCGGGGCCAGTTTTCTCAGCCTGCAGGGCGGCGTCAGCCTGATAGGTGTGCTGGTGACCGGAGCGTTATCGGACCGAATAATGCGGTCCAGAATATTGTCTCTGACACACCTTATCCGCGCTCTGGGTCTGTGGCTGCTGGTGGTTCCTCTTTTGCTTAATTATAATAACCTGGCAGTGCTATATGCCGCCGTGGCTATTTACGGTTTTGGCTGGTTTACCACATCTCCGCTGGTAGCCGGGCTGACAGCCGACCTCTTCGGCAATGCCAGAATGGGCACTCTTTTAGGTATCATCCTTTCCAGCCATATGATTGGGATGGCCATCGGGGCTTATGCCGGTGGAATAGGTTTTCAATTGACCGGAAGCTACAACCTGATTCTGGCCGTCACCGCCGGACTGGAGACACTGGCCTGCCTGCTGGCGCTGGCAGTACGCGGACCAAAACGGAATTAAGCCTTTTGCCCAGAAGGTCCGGAGCATCCTCTACGATTCTATCAAATCAACCGGTTGTCTGGAATCTCTCTTTTCAGAAATCGATCATTCGGCAACTTAAAAATGTTTCCACGGGCTCCTTTTTGAATACCTCATCTGCCCTCTTGAATACAGTTTGAATATGTTCTAATATATGAATATTTCAAAAGGCAGGGAGGTTTACTTTTATGTTGATATCCGATGTGATGAAAACCAATGTGATATCCATTCCCAGTACTACCAGCCTGGCTGAAGCAAGGCGTATTATGGATGCCCATAAAATACGCCGTCTACCCGTAATCGATAATCTGAAGCTGGTGGGAATAGTAACCCGTGATACCCTGGATAAAATGGGGCCTTCAAAGTTGACTACTTTCAGCGTGCATGAACTTGTTTACATGTTAAACCGGATTACGGTTAAAGAAGTCATGCACAAAGACGTAGTCACCGTTCCGCCGGATACTACTATTGAGGAATCGGTCAGCCTGGCCCAGAGCCGGCGGGTGGGATCGCTTTTAATCATGGAAAACAACCGGGTGATCGGGATTGCCACTACCAACGATATCTTTTTGAATATCCTTAATCCGCTGCTGGGAATCGGAATGCCAGGCTCCCGCATGGTGGTTATCGATTGTCACCAGGGCACTGACATTGAAAGAGTCCTGGGAGTTATTAATCGCATAAACATCCCCATTACCAATTTATTCCTTTCAGAATTCCCCACTGCGCAGAAACATGACTTAATTATCCATCTGGCAGTTGCAGATGCTTCCGCAGTGGCAGGTGAAATAGAAAAACTGGGTTTCGGGGTAGTAATCAGGAAGAGGTAGGTTCATCCACCCAAACCGTCAGCAACTCGAAAAAAAGAAGGGCATCACGATCCGGCGCCGTAATGCCCTCCAAAGATACTGGGAATATGACTATTTTTTGCGGGCCTGTTTCTCCAGCACCTGGTCAATCAAACCATATTCAATAGCCTGCTGGGAATTCATATAATAGTCCCGGTCCATATCATGCTGAATCTTCTCAGCAGTCTGGCCGGTATGCTTCATCATTATGCCGCGCAGGATTTCATCCAGGCGCATTATTTCTTTAGCGGCGATAACCACATCGGCAGCCTGTCCCTGGGCCCCACCCAGCACCTGATGCATATGCACGGTTGAATTTGGCATCGCGTAACGTTTGCCTTTGGCGCCAGCCGCTAAAATGACTGTAGCCATGCTGGCAGCCATGCCCAGGCAAATCGTGGAAACATCCGGCCGGATTAACTGCATGGTATCATAAATGGCCAGACCGGCCGTTACCACTCCGCCGGGCGAATGGATGTACAGGCTAATGTCCTTGTCTGGATCTTCCCGGTCCAGATACAGCAATTGGGAAATAACAACATTGGCCACCTGATCGTTGATGGGCATGTTGAGCATCACGATGCGCTCTCTTAGCAGCAGGGAATAAATATCGAAAGCCCGCTCACCTCGGCTGCTGGTCTCGACTACCATAGGGATAACACTTTCGGGATTCATCATGGTTTTGCCTCCTCCTGATTTCCTAACCAACTATTTCGGTTCTGAATCTTCAGTTTTTTGTTCTATTTTCTCGGAAGAACTAATTAACTCGACTAATCTGGCGACTGTTTTACGGGTTGCCAGTTGAGACGCAATATTGACCTGGTTCTGGGGGTGGCTCAAGATTTCGAAGAGTTTTTGTTTGCGCTCGCCCTCGACATCTTTAACCATACCCTCAATCTCAGCCTTGAGGTCAGCCTGCTCTATTTTAATTTCTTCCACCCGTGCTAACTCGCTTAAGACCAGGCTCTGTTTAAGGGTCTTAACCGCCACCGGCTTCAGATCCTGGCGGAATTCTTCAGGCGTTTTTTTCATGCTTTTCA
>DATIKD010000288.1:0-28882 GCA_035477965.1 Dehalococcoidales bacterium
ATCCGCGATGTATCTCTGTCTTCCTTGAGAAAAAACGTGGTCGTAGTTCAACAGGATATCTTTTTATTCTCAGCCACGATACGGGACAACATCGCTTATGGCGTCCCCACTGCCAGTTTAAAACAGGTAGAAGCCGCAGCCAAAGCCGCTCAGATTCACGACTTTATACAGAGTCTGACCCGGGGATACGATACCTGGGTAGGTGAACGCGGGGTAACTCTTTCGGGAGGAGAAAAGCAACGGGTAGCCATCGCGCGGACCTTGCTGGTAGATCCCGCCATTCTGATCCTGGATGATTCAACTTCCAATATCGATATTGAAACCGAGCACCTGATACTGCAGGCTTTACAGAAAATTATCCAGGGCAGGACTACTTTTGTTATTACTCACCGGTTACCAATTATTCAAAAGGCCGACCTTATCCTGGTGCTCAAAGACGGTCGAATCGTCGAACGAGGTACACACGCCGATTTATTGGCTATGAACGGTTTCTACAACAAGACATTTCAGGGGCAGGTACTTGCAGAGGGCAAGGCTGAAACGGTCTCGAAAGGAGAGAGTGAAGATGTATAGCGGCAGCGGCCCTCCTGTATCACAAAAGCTGCGCAGTGCCATCGATTCCGGAAGTCCGGATGATATCCTGAGCAAAGTTTATGACCGCCGCATTATGGGAAAGCTGACCGCCTACCTGGCGGGTGTAAAATGGCATCTGATTTTTGGTGCAACCGGCATTATTATGCGCACCGCAGCCAACCTGGTTACGCCATTAATCGTTCTCTGGGCCACCAACCGGATTATTGAGGGAGATGTAAATGGTCTTACCATCACAGCCCTCGCCTATATCGGAGTCCTTTTGTTTATCTGGGCTGCACAATATCTGGAGACGCTTCATCTGTCTTATACCGCCCAGGGTATCCTCCTCCGAATACGTACTGGCATGTTCAGTCATCTGCATAAATTATCTTTAAGCTTTTTCGACCGGAATAAAGTCGGGAAAATCATGTCTCGCGTGCAGAACGATGTCGATCAGTTGCAGAATCTTGTATCTCAGGACATCGTTTTGGTTGCCGTTAACCTGATAACCATAATGGGTATTGCCGTTATCATGATTATCCTGCACTGGCAATTAGCCCTATTGGCCTTATCCACGATTCCGCTAATGGTAATAATTGTAGTGATCTGGCAGACTTACGCACGCCGGGCTTTTATACTGGCGCGCCAGGCCATTGCTACTGTAAGCGATAATATACATGAAAGTGTCTCGGGAGTACGGGTAACTCAGAATCTTTCCCGCGAAGCGGAAAATATCAAGCAGTTCGAAACTGTCAATAGAGCGAATCTCGAGGCTAACAAAAAAGCTTCTTTACTCCAGGCTCTGATAATGCCCGTTACCCAGGTGTTGACCGACGGCTCATACATAATCGTCCTGTTATACGGCGGTTTTCAGGTTCTGGAGGGCGCTATGCCGGTGGGTTTCCTGCTGGCATTCCTGCTTTATATCCAGCGTATTTCGCAGCCGATTCAGCAACTGGCCACAATGTATACCGAAATTCAGCGCGCTATGGCTTCGGGCGAAAGAATATTTGAACTGCTGGAGGTGCAGCCCGAAATAATTGATAAGCCCCAATCCGGCAAACTCCCTCCCGTAAAGGGTGAGATAAAATTCCAGGGGGTCAGTTTTGCCTATGGTACCGGGCCTGAAATACTCCATGATATAAGTTTTACGGTCAAGCCGGGAGAGACCGTGGCGATTGCCGGCAGAACGGGAGCCGGAAAAAGCAGCATCGCCAGTTTGATTGTCCGTTTTTACGAAGTTACGGCCGGGGAGATTCTGATCGATGGACATAATGTTAACTCAGTCACCCAGCAATCTCTGAGACGACAGATAGGATTTGTACCTCAGGAACCATTTTTATTTTCGGGTAGCATTGAAGATAATATTCGCGACGGGAATCCTGAAGCCAGTCAGGCTGAAGTTATGAAAGCGGCCAAAGCCGCCGGGGTGCATGATATAATTCTGCGAATGGAAAACGGCTATGCTACCCAGGTAGGCGAGCGGGGGGGTAACTTGAGCCCCGGACAACGGCAACTGATTTGCCTGGCCAGAACTATTCTATTGAATCCACCTGTTCTGATACTCGATGAAGCTACCTCCAATGTGGATACCAACACAGAAGGAATCATTATGAAATCTCTCACCCAGATAGCCCGGGGACGGATCTGCCTGATAATAGCTCATCGATTATCCACTGTGACCCACGCTGACCGGATAATCGTCCTGGAACACGGCAAAATTGTCGAAACAGGTTCGCATCCGGAGCTAATTAACCGGGAGGGTACATATTACCGGTGGTATAAAGATTTGGACCTCAATCCGAGTTAGTGCTCAAGGCACCAGACCATGAGTTTGAAATCATTTTATTGGTCAAGGGTAAACCTGGAGAATGTAACTGATTTCTTCCTGGAAAAGCGCCGAGGAATTGCTCAATACTCCGGTTAGACCGGATGAAGAATAGGTTACAGGAAAATAAGAGGTTTTATCCCCGCTGCCAATAGATACTACTCAGGCCGATCGAAGAAATTGGCCTTTTTGTTTCCCCGATAGAGTGTATTGTTTGGCTAGCTTTAAAAGACAAGACCAGACGGCTCTAAATGAGCTTGATTGCACTAAGTCATATTCAGGTGAATTCTCAAGGCTTTTTCGACCCCGGGGAGATACTCCGCCGGAAGAGAGCCTTTGAAGCTGACCAGACGGCTCTTATCCAAAGTCCTGACTTGATTGGCCTTGATCCGCGAATCGGAATTAAGACCGGCAGTACCTTTGGGAACGGGCACTTCGAAGGGATATAGTTTTTCCGCCGGCTGGCTCGTGATGGGAAGAACGGTGACAGTCTGGGAAAACTCATTGTTAATGTTATTGGAGACGACCAACGCCGGGCGGTATTTACCGGTTTCAGCACCCACAACCGGGTCAAGGTTTACCTCGTAGATGTCTCCGAACCGAGGAAAAAGTCTCTTAGTATCTGGTTTTGGCTTGTAATTATCCATCATCGCGGCCATTTCTGCACTGTAGCCTCTTCCCATTCCTGGTTGATATCACCATCCTCAACCTGCCTGGCCTGGTAACCCTCCACCAGGGATCGTCTGAGTTGTTCCTGTTCAAGTTCCTTTATCTTATCGGCAACGGCCGCCGCCACAAAGGCGCTTCGTTTACGTTTGCTGACATGCATCTTTAATGCTGTCGCCACATCTTCAGGAATGGTAAAGTTAAGTTTTAAAACTTTCATAACTAACGGCCCTCACCCTGTTGAAAGAATAATTCAACTCTGGCCAATACTTGCCTAATATATAATACTGCCTGGTTATCTATACTATTACTACTACTAAGAGTAAGTATATATACTCATACTGAGATGGTCAAGTAAATTTTGTCAACCGCTTCAACCGTGAATGTGTCGTGAATGAATCTCAGGCTTGTCCAAAATAAAATTCGATAACGAGCCTGAGTTAAGACTGAATATTATGCCAATACCCTGATTTTTCATTATCGGGTTGGGAAAACAAGAGGTCATGCTGGAGGCCTCGAAAGGCGAGGCAGAAGCATCTGGAGGAGGGGTACAACCCTCATTTTCTCCATCGAATATTCCTTTTGCTAACAGGTTGGAAGTTTTTAATAAAGTTGTTAATTGTTCTGCGAATAATTTGGACAAGTATGAAGTAAACTATATATTTAGACTCGACAACTTGAAATCACCTTCTACCCGACTTAACTGATTAGTGTCCTGTTTGAGCATTTGGATAACTATTCCCTTACGATTCAGGGATGCAGGCCCATTTCCTGGGTTGCCTTGCAAGATGTATAATGATAAACAATTTATTCCCTGCGGTGCGGAGGGTTTAATCCGGCCCATAAAGGGATAGCGTTGAAAGGACACCAGCCGGCTTTGAGGCTGGAGCGGTTAGCCGGTAGCCAATTATGTCCGTTCTAATGGGAGGCAATAAACAATGAGCGAATTGAACTCATCCCAAAACTCTCAGCAGGTAAAGAAGCAAAGTGGTCAAATGGGTAGTTGGGCACGCTATTACGATCTAATCATGACACTGATGACTTTCGGTAGAGAAGACAAGCTCCGGCAGACGACAGTAAAACTGGCTCGTTTGGAGCCCGGGGATCGCGTCCTTGAAATAGGTTGCAGTACCGGCACGTTGTCATTAGCTTCGAAAGGGCAAGTTGGACCTTCGGGAGAGGTGTTTGGGATTGACATTGCCCCGGAAATGATTGCAGTAGCCCGCAGGAAAGCTACCCGCAAAGGAGTTGATGTTAATTTTCAAGTTGGAAGTATCGCTGGTATTCCTTTTCCAGACAACCGGTTTGACACTGTTTTGTGCAGCTTCATGATATTCCATATGCCGGAGGATATCAGGTTACAAGGATTTAAAGAAATATACCGCGTTTTGAAATCTGAAGGTCATCTGTTTATAGTTGATAGTGCTTCCAAAGATAAACGATATGACGTCCGAGAATTGGCTCCGGTTTTAAAGGCTAACTCCTATACAGATATCGAATCAGGAGGCATGAGGTTCGCTCTCTTTAAGGGATGGTTTCTCCGGGTAAAAGCAAGTAAACAGTAAATAATTTCACTCATTAATATTGCACTAAAATGCTAGAATCCCTCTAAAGCCAGTCACAAAAATGAGGACTGAAACCGGTGAATGAACAATTGATTGCCCCCTGCGGGATGAACTGCGGACTGTGCATCAGCTACCAGGCTGAAAAATACGACCTGAAAAGCAAGGGGTTTAACCGCCGTTTTTGCGCCGGCTGCCGGCCACGAGGCAAGAACTGCACCTTCATGGAAAGCCACTGCGCGCGCCTGGCCGGAGGCCGGGTAAAATTCTGTTATGAATGCCCGGATTTCCCCTGCCGGAGGTTGGAAGCCCTGGATAAGAGATACCGCACTAAATACCACTTGAGCATGATTGAGAACCTGAAGCATATCCGGCTAAACGGAATGGAGAGTTTTCTGCTCCAGGAAGAGGCTAAATGGCGCTGCGGGCAATGCGGTGGGACAATCTGCTGCCATAACGGGCTGTGTCTGAACTGCAGTCTGGAAATCTTGCGCAGGAACAAAAAGTACCGCTGGGGAGAGAGCTAAGCGGGGCTGAACTGTAAGATAGTCCGAGTTGCCTAGATTAGCTCTTCCAGTTTCTGGACAAATATTCTGTGCATATAGACCGGAAAGCAGGGTATTTCTTCCGGAATGGAATCCTGCCGTTTGGCTTTTCCCAACAGGCGAGAAATCTCAAGGTCCCATTCATCTGTCAACTTTTGGTGGACAAAACGGATAATCTGAGCAATTTTATATTCTTCATCCAGCAGGAGATTAACGGAATAGGCGGAGGCTCCAAAGCTGTCTCCATCCGGTCCTTCGACATTCATATCCAGACCCATGATCCGGGCGTCGCTATTGCTTTTCCAACCGGAAGCCACCGCTCTGCGGGACAATACCGGTTTACCAATAAACTGGTTTTCCAGCGATAACAGTACACATTCTTTCAGATTGCCGGCTTTTTCCAGCCCTCTGAGTTCCAGTTGTTCCGCTACACGATATATCTTCTCTCCATCTTCGGCGGCGGAGTTGACCAGGTATTGGATGCCTGAAAGCGGGTCGCTGTCTATCACATTGATCAGTTCATCCACCCATTGTGCGCGGCTGTGCTCATCCGGATTTTGCAGCCGGTCAATCAACAGTTCAAGTTCTTTCACTATTTCTTCCTTTTCATTTAAAGCGTACCAGCCTATTTTAAGACAAATTGGCGGCCAAAACAAAACGGGGGCATGGTCAAACATGCCCCCGCAGGTAAAATAGGTGCTTTGCCGGGATTACTTTTTATAATAGCCGTAGGCGTTAGCGGCTTCCACCATAGCCCGCAGATTGGGGATTTTGGCCCGGTCGATACCGGCTGAACCGGAGGCCAGGATATATCCGCCACCCTTGCCGCAGACCTCGATCAGGTTACGGCAGTATTTCTTGACCTGGGCGGGAGTGCTGGTCAGCAGCAAAGAGGAAGGTACATTGCCCATGATACAGCATTTTTCACCCAGCACTTTCTTGGCTCTGGCCATATCGGTCTGATCAAAATACCAGCAGACTGAGCCTTTGGGGAATTCGTTGATGCTGTCCAGCCGTGTATTAAAAGCGCCCTCGGCAAAACAGACCGCCATAATGCCCTCATTGTGGAGAGCATTTAAAATCCGTTTCAATGACGGCCAGTAAAAGGTATCGAACTGTTTTTGGGACATCCAGCCGTCTGCTCCTTTATGCAGGGGGAACATGGCAATTTGAGCGCCTGTGGAGTTAGCCTGGCTAACCAGGGTGTTGATAGTGATCTCCGTTACCATGTCAATGGCCTTGAGCAGTTTGTCCGGCTGACGGTACATATCTTTCATAATACCCTGAGTTCCGCGCAGAGTATCACCCAGAGTATCGAAGGGGGCTTTACCGAAAACGAATGAGAACCCCGGATAGCCCAGGGCCGCCCCGCGCCCGGCAAATTCTCCCACCAGCATTAACAGTTTACCCAGTTCTTTACCGGCTTCCATCAGCTTGGCCAGAGTGGCCTGCATCTGGGGAGTGGCCAGGGGTATCATGGCGATTCCGGCCACTGATTCAATAATGGTAGTGGCTGAACCAAACATCCTGAAGGGTTCAAAAGCTCCGAAGCAGCGCGGCAAATAAGTCCTGATCCAGAAATCGGATGGATCGCGGATGAAATCATCATATTCACTGGCTTTCATATATTCGCCTTCCACAAACTGGTAGCCTTCGCCGTTCAAAGCCAGACCGTGGCCAGGCCAGGCGTATAATTTATAATCCAGGATTTCATAAACTTTCGCCGGAAACATGATGGGCGGACTGGCATAATATTCCAGCACTTTGGCATATTTATCGTTGAAGGCGTTATAAGCCTGGCGCATTTTATCATAATCATGAATGCCGGTGTTGTAATCCAGGCCAAACTCGTACATGGGCATGGCATCGATATTGATGGAAACCGGCACACGGTCGGGTTCTTCCACGTTATAGGCATCGATTTGTCTTTTCAGCCGCATTTTATAAGCCGCTTTGGCTTCGGCATTGACAAACGGAATATGCTCGGCCGCAGCCAGGGAGCCGGCAAAGCGGGCGGCCCTTTTCTGGGCGGGGGTTAATTTGGCCCATTCGACCGGATTAGCAGGACTGATGATAGCCATGTTTTCTGACATCTTTCTTCACTCCTTTTATTTTATTCAAAAACTTCAATCAATTTGCCGGTGGGGACAAACCTGTGTCAGACCTGCCAGCGTTCATGCCAGGCTTTTCTGGCCGGCAGAGGTCTCACAGTCTGCTATTCGTCTGACAGCTCCTCGCCCCTAACCGTAAGCCTTTGACAGGCCGCCAGGGCCGGAATTTGATCAGATACCGTTAAACAGGCGAGAGGGGTTTCGTATTCGATATTACCTATGCGCATTTATAACATATCCGGACGGACACTGTCAAAGAAAAACAACTGCACGTGGTAAACCGGGGAAAGTCGAATAATCAGCTTCAGATAGTGCCGCAAAGGGAGCGGAACCCCCGCAGCCTGTAAACTGCGGAGGTTCTCAATAGTCCTGAATCAAAGAAACCTGCAATTGGTCCGCCTTCTGCTTCAGTCAGACCAGTCAGAAGGTTATTTATCCCACTTTGATTTTAAAAGCGTGAAGTCCATCACTTTCTGGGGTGAAAAACCCTTGTCTTTTTCAAAGAAGGGTTCACGGGTGGAATTGGCGCCCCCCAGCATAACCTCAACCTGGATTATGGGCCTGTCAACCCGGGTGATCTCAAGCGGGCAATGCGGCAAATCCGGCGGCAAAGAGACTATGGTCGGGCGGGTAAAAACATGCTTTTCCATCTCTTTGCCGAAGTAAAAGACCACTTCGGCTCCAAAATCATCCGGATCATCCGGATTGCCGCCGTACCAGGCGATGAACTCCTGGAAATTGTGAGTGTGACAGGGGTTATCGCCCTTAAACGGCTTGCGCACAAATTGATGTCCGATGGTAAAATCATAACCCAGGATTTGACGCCCGATCATCAAACCGTCGAAAACCACGCTTTTGTCCGATTTCAATGAAAGACGCAGGTGGGGAGGGTGAAAAATGTATTTATCATACAGTCCGCTCATATTTTTCTCCTTTTATTATTCCTGCCATATTTTTACCTTTATCAAGAGGCGTAAGGACCGGCACTCGATTGCATCAACGAGTATACCCCCGTGTTAAGCCCAACCGCCCCCGGTTTCTTCGCCCCAATTTTGCCAGAGAGTTGAATCAGGGCTCGAGCTTGCCGATGGCCAATTATAACTATTTTAAGTAAACCCTAAAATACTACCAGGCCGCCTGAAACATGGAAAATCTGGGCTGTAACGTTACAGGTCAGGTCAGAGGCCAGAAAAGCGGTAGCATAAGCAATGTCGGCCCCAGTGCCAATCCGTCCCAGCGGGAACATTTTAACCATCATCTCGGCTCTCTGCTTTTGTTGTTCCGGGGTAGGAGGCGGCCCTGTCCTGAGAACGCCTGCTCCGAAATTGGTGGGAGCCGGCCCCGGCGATACACAGTTGACGCGGATGTTGGATTTGGCTTCAGTCATGGCCAGTTGACGGGTGAAAAGATCGATGCAGTCCTTGGACATGGCATATACCCCAACTCCCATGTTGATCTGATGAGAACTGCCGGAACTGATGTTAACAATCACGCCATACTTCTGCTTTCGCATATGGGGCAGGACAGCCTGGGTTACTCTCATAGTTCCAAACAGGTTAAGGTCTATCTGTTTGGCCCAGATTTCCTGGTCTTGCTCTTCCAGCGGGATATTGTCTTTATGCAGGATAGCTCCGGCATTATTGACCAGGATATCGATCCTGCCAAATTCAGCCAGTACTTTATCGGCCATGGCAACCACTTCAGCTTTCCTGGTGATATCAGCTTTGATCGCCAGCGACTTACAACCCAGGGATTTTAACTCCGCGGCCGTTTTTTCGACGTCGCCCAGATTGATATCACTCACTGCAATATCCCGACAGCCCTCTTTAGCCATCAAAACAGCTATCTCCCGGCCAAAACCCACCTGGCTGCCGGCACCTGTGATCAGCGCAACTTTGCCTTTGAAACCCAGATCCATACTGCCTCCTTTATATCACTAAATTTTAGTCAGAAATGTCACGATATCCGAACCGGGGATTCCGCCACGTGAAACTAAAGTTATTTAAGTCTAACTCTGAAAATGAATCCATGTCAACAGGCGAAAAGTAAACGGTCTGTACAAGGCCCGGTCTGCTTCCCCCCGGTACAGACGGCCCCAGCCCCGAGGAGTTTCCAGCCAGCAGTTAAGGGGCCTCTCTGAATTACCGGATAGCACCACCCAGAAAAAACTCCAGTGATAGACAGTTAATCCCCTCTCACTCTTAAAAATACTTCCATCAAAACACTCCCCGGCCAGAAAATTTCTAGACTTCTCCGGCTCTAAATCCAATAAAAAAAAGCTCAGTTTCAAAACTGAGCTTTTTTATTTTGTCAGGTGAGAGTGAGTTGATATTCCGTTAGATGCAGTGTTACGCCCTGGTCAGTTCCCTGTCTTTAGTTCCCGGTCCGGCACCGGCAGCCGCCGAACCGGTTGGTTTACTGAATGAAGCCGGGTTTACGGGTTCGATGCAGCCGCAGGATATGCAGGAATATTCATATACTCTGTCCACATAATCGTATTCTAAAAACATCCGGCCGCGACAGCGGCTACAGGTCTTTTTATTTTCCATCTTTCATCCCTCCGGCAACTCCGGCTCTTCTCGTATAACTCATACTGCCGGAGATACCCTGTTTAGATTCATCCTAAACCGGCAGGATATCAAAAATGTCACGAAAACAGGGTGCCACCTAACAAAATTGTAACAACCAGTGGACCCGCCGGGTCGATCCTCTTACAGTCACTTCGTGGCCGGAAAAAGCATCCCACTCTTAACCCGGCGGACTTGCTATTAGTTTTACTAGCCTTTATAATAAGCGCATACGAACTGTGTATCTATACTTAAGAATTAACATATATATAATTGTTTATGCGATAAGGAGTAAATATGGGAAAGGACAATTCGTTATTGACTGTACTTGACCCACGCGGACAGCCCAGCGGCATTTTTGGACGCAGTACGGCGCCCAATATGCATCCCGGTGCGATACTGGACCCCTCTGCCCAACCCAGCGGCGGAGTGGAACCGGTCAGAATGGCCCAACGGCCGGATAGCCTGGAAAATAAAACCCTGTTCCTGGTCAATACCGGCTTCGCCGGCGCTCCGGAGTTCATGCAGGAACTGAAGGATTGGTTTAACAATCATATGCCTGCGGTCAAAACCGAGTTGCGCAATAAACAGGGCGGCATCTTTACTGACGATCCGGCCCTGTGGGCGGAAATCAAGGAAAAGGGGAATGCCGCCATTCTCGGCGTGGGCGGCTGAGACGGTTGTTCGGCGAGTATCGCCGAATTTGCCCGCAAGCTGGAAGACCAGTTCGGGATTCCCACCGCTCCGCTGGTTACTGCCAGATTTGCTGATTATATTGAGAAAGACAGCCGCAACCATGGTATGCCGCTGCGTTACTGCTACCCTCCTCATCCGGTCGGCTTCGTACCCCGCGAAATTCTGCGCGGCTACCTGGCCGGAGATGACCCGGTTAGCTACCGCCCGTTAATGCAGGAGATAATCGAGGCTCTGACCAGGCCTCTGACAGAAGAAGAACTGAATCCGGTCATTGAAAAGAAACCGCATCGGCCCAGATTGCTGGCGCCGGATAGCGAGGCCAATCTTAACCGTTTGTTCCTGGAAAACGGCTGGACGGACGGCCTGCCCATTGTCCTGCCAACTGAGGAACGGGTGGCTGAAATGCTGACCGGCACTGATCATGACCCGCAGGAGATTGTGGGCAGAATGTCTGTCACTACGCATGAAGAGCGCCTGGAATACACCGTGGAAAAAGTGGCGGTCAATGCGGTGATGGCCGGAGCCCGCCCGGAACACTTCCCGGTAATTCTGGCCCTGGCCGCTTCCCAGATACCTTCTCTGCCCAGTTCCACTACTTCATTCGGCAGTATGATGGTAGTTAACGGTCCCATTCGCCAGGAGATTGGCATGAACTGCGGAACAGGAGCCCTCAGTCCTTTCAATTTCGCCAATGCGGTAATTGGCCGGGCCTGGACTCTCTTGAGCCTGAATTTCGGAGACGCCAAAATCAATGAAAACTTTACTGCCAGCACCGGCAACAACTTTAACTATAACAATCTGTGCTGTGCCGAAAATGAAGAATTGAGTGTTTTTGAACCATTCCACACCACCAAAGGTTTCAAAGCCGGTGATAATGCGGTGAGCCTTTTCAGAGGCTGGACAGTAATGGGAATGGGGTTGGGCCCGGCTAAAAGAATGGCTGAAGTGATGAAAGCCGGCCGCGGCATGATAGGCGGAGCTACCTTTATCATCGATCCCCTGGTGGCCAAAAGTCTTAAAAATGAAGGTTTCAAGACTCGGCTGGAAGTAACCCAGTTCATGGCCAATGAAGTCAAAAGCCCCTGGATGAAGCCGGAAAATATCAACCTGATTGTGGTAGGGGGGGAATGGAATCCCATGTGGCTGACTACCGACTATTTCCACACCGCTACCGTGTCTATCGATAAATGGATCCCCCTGAAAGGAATTACCCTGGATGCCAGACCCCTCAGAATGCCCGCTCCGGCTGTTTGCAGTGACGGGATGTGCGGTCTCCCGGGAAAAGGCTAATTTAGGTGAGTAAAAGGAGTGGCCATTGGAGAACGTGAAAGGTAAGACCGCATTTGTGACCGGCGGGGCCAGCGGGATTGGACTGGGAATTGCCCGCGCCCTGGCCGCCCACGGTATGAATACGGTGATCGCTGATAGCCGCCAGGATGCACTGGATGAGGCGATGGTATATTTCGGCAAAGCCAATTTGAGAGTTCACCCCCTCAAGCTGGATGTTACTGACCGGGCGGCTTATACCCGAGCGGCAGATGAAACTGAAGCGTTATTTGGGAAAATACATGTTCTGGTTAATAACGCCGGAGTAGCCGTGGGCGGCCCGGTACAGTTCACCAGTTTCAAAGACTGGGATTTTGGGGTAGGAATCAATATTATGGGCGTAATCAACGGAATTGTCATAATTCTGCCGCGCATTCTCAAACATGGCGAGGAAGGGCATATAGTGACTACTTCGTCCACCGCCGGCATCACCGCGGTGGGGATGAACGCCATTTACAATACCACCAAATTTGCGGTAGCCGGGTTGATGGAAACCCTGGCCACAGATTTACAGGGAACCAAAGTGGGAGCTTCAGTCTTTTGCCCCGGACCGGTGGCATCCAACCTGGGCAAATCCACTCAGGCCAACCGGCCTGAACACCTTAAAAACGACGGGCCTCCGGCCTGGCGCCCGCCTCCTCCTCCGTCCGGCTCAGGCAACCGTCCCCCGCTTTTTGATACCAGCCTCTTTATGACGCCGGAAGAAGTAGGAGAGAGGGTATTGAGAGGGATTATGCGCCAGGACCTCTTTATCTTCACCCATCCGGAATTCAAGGAGGGGGTCCGGGTTCGTAATGAAGCTCTCCTGCGGGCATTTCCGGATGAACCTGACAACGTCAAAAGGCATGAATTACTGGCCAGATTCGGGACTTTGATATATAACCCGATTTATGAGAAACAGACCACACCCGGGCCGCTGAATGGCTAAGCTTGAAAAAATAACCCACCGCCGGATGCTTTCATTATTGAGCAGGTAAACCGGACCGTTCAGTGACGCCGTGTCAAAACGAGTAAGCTTTGACCTCGCCAGCGCTCGCGATGCTGTATCAGGTAGAGTTTATGCTGTTTAAGACTATCCGCCAGACGGGTGACAGCGGTTGAGCCGGAAGACACCAGCACGACCGCGTCCTTCGCCAGGGCGGGTTCCAGTTGTCTCATGACAGCCAGGTGGGCCAGCGGGCCCTCTTCTTCCCTGATCGCTATCGCGGCCAGGTTTATTTTTTCGGCGGGGAGTCCTTCCAGTCCCAGCGTATGTTTTTCAAATACCCGCTCCGCCGGGCAGAGATTAAGCCCCAGGTTGCGGCGGGAATATCTGAGCGCCAGACAGTCGCGGTCAGCCAGCCATATCCTGTCCGGGTGAAATTTCTTCCAGAGTATTACGGCGGAATGGCCCTGGCCGGGGTTAAAAACCAGAATTGAGGCGGGGGCGGAAACCGGTAACTGACTGAGTGTACTAAAAAGTAAATCATTCTCATTTCCCGTGGAATCAAAATCAGCCAGACCGTAAGCTGTTTCCAGGGAATAATCTATCCCGCCGGAATGATATGACTGCCGGGTGCGGGTAAAAATTCCGCGTTCGAAGGCCGCCGGCGGAGCCGTTTTGAAACCCTCAGAACCGGTGAAGCGGTAGTGAAAAACAGTGTGGTCGGCCCAGGTATGCTTAAAGATGATGTTAACTGAAGGGGTTTCTGCCAGGGTTTTGGCGACCAGGGGCTCCAAAGGGTTGACCACTACCACCGCCGCCATTCCGTTGGGGGCGAGAAAATAACCCGCCTCACGCAGCCAATAAGAGATAACCGGCTCACCCGCTTTGCCCGGGATGTTGGAGACTATCAGATCGAACCCCCTTTCCTTCAGGTCGTCATACCCCAGGCTGGGGTAAATGCGCAGACCGGTGAGCCGGTTCAGGTCCGCATTCTGACGGGAGTATTCCAGGGCCAGGGCATCTTTGTCTACCAGATGCACGACAGAATCCGGGCAGAGAGCCTTGAGCACCAGGCCCACTGGGCCGTAGCCGCAGCCCAGATCCAGGATTTGGTTAAAACCGCTGAGACCGGCCTCCACAATAGTGCGCAAAAGCTGACGGGTACCGGTATCCACAGCATGACTGCTGAACAGTTCCTGCGAAGTTTTGAATTGAAAACTGTGCTTCCAGCCGTTAAAGGTAAGCGTCTTTTTATAGTATACGTCTTCCGCCAAGATACTTGCCCCTTTTCTCAAAAAAGTGCGGGGGATAGCCAGTACTATGATCCGGTTGAGCGGTTGTTAGCTGCCGAATTTCTCTCCCGGTCTTTACTATGATGACAGAAAAGCGCAGCGGGAGTCCAACCCGTCAGCGGAAACTAACCCAGTAATTTAAGCAATTGCCGGGCTTTTTCGGCAGTGGCCGGGCGGCTGTCATTGAGCCGCTGGCGGGCAAACTCCCGCATTTCTGCCCGCATTGAGGATGAACTGAAATATTGTTTGAAACTTTTCATCACCTTGCCGCACAGGATACTGCGGCATTCGGGCGTAGGCAGGGGTACACAGTCCGCACTTAGAAGCGCTGAAGTGACCGCCGGCTCCCATTCCGGCCGGTTTTTAACGATGACCGGTGAACTGTCCACCACATGCCCGGCAGTAATCAGGCTGCCCTCTTTGAGAAGGTCGTAGTATTTTTGAAAAAGCAAATCGAATTTGTGCCCGCCATCCACTGCGGTCAGATTGGCCAGGATGTCAATCGCATTCCATTTGAAGATATTATTGGGGCTGTCCAGCATAGAAGCAAATAAATCAAAATGGGGATTCAGCAGGGCCGGATGATAGAGGCTGAGAAAAGTAATTATCTTGAGCGCTTTATATTTAACCGGCGCGGAGGGAACCTTCAGTTCTGCCAGTAATTCGGAAACCAGCCCCGGATCTTCCGTAACTGACTGAGCTAAATCAGCGACGGCATGGTCCTTTTTCCGGATTTGTGTTTTCCAGTCCAGAACGTTCACAGCCAGCTCCTTCCCGGTTTACTATTTTCCTGAAATGAACAGGACCGGTCATGAGTAATTAGACCCGGGATATATGAGGTTTACTACAAATGGGAAGATAACCTGAAAAAGCGGCCGGAAAAGAAACCAGGCTATCAGAAAGCCGCCAAAACCCAGAATGGGATTGCGGATGAAGCGGCTGTAGCCGCGGGCCGCGCCGGCTGGCAGAATGAGGGCGATAATATTGCTGCCATCGAACGGCGGCAGAGGAAAAAGGTTCAAAACCATTAAAATCAGGTTCATGGAGAAAAGCAAACTGATAAAGGCCGCGGCGGCGGTCCAAACCCCCGGAACAGCCGGATCGACCAGGTTGCGAAATCCGATAGAGGTGGGCTGCAGAAAAACGCCGCCCTCAATACCGGCTTTAATCGCCAGAACACTGACCAAAACCAGAAACAGGTTGGCCAGAGGGCCCATGCAGCCCATCCAGGCCGCTCTTCTGGGATGCCGCTGAGCCCAATCAACGCTGTAAGGCGTACTGGCATACCCGAAAGGCCAGCCGATTAAAAAGACCGCAATCAAGGGTAATATAATCATGCCCCAGGGTTCCCGCTTCATGTGGGGGACCGGATTAAGCGAAACTTGCCCGCCGGAATAAGCCGTTAAATCACCTGCCCTTTTGGCCGCCCAGGCATGGGCTGCCTCATGGAAGGTAGCCGAAATAACAAAAATAAAGTACCAGGCCAGTCCCCAGAGTATGGTACTCAACGAATGCCCTCAGCCGCTTGGATATATTTAGTAAGCTGCAATATTTGCATTATAGATTTCACTCATGTAGAAATCAAAAATCAAAGTAACCAGCGAATTTCCAAAATTTATTCCCGATTACCCCCTGGCGGAGACTATTCAAACGTCCGTGCCTGCACTCCGGCAGAACCAGAACTTCCAGAGGCAGTCCGGCAGCATCTTCCGGCTATTCAAACGTCCGTACCTGTCCTCCGGCAGAATAGCAACCATTTTCTAAGTTAGCCTCTGAGGGTAGAACAGAATATTTTAGAAAATTCACTCAGGGGATTCAGCATCATATGCGGCTTGACACCCGCTCACAGGCAAAGTAGAGTAATTTCAGCCAAAACACAGATGGAGAAAAAAATGGAAATTGTACCGGTTGAAACTGTGGAGAAGATATTTGAAAAAATGTGGAACATGAGTGAGGCGCAGGCTGTGCGGATGTCTTTCAAGCTGGCGAACGAACAGCCGGAGCTGGTAGCTTATATGACCGCAGTGGATAAGAACATATTAAACCAGGCAGAGCGAGAAATGCTCTTTTATCTGGGCACCGTAGTCTGGCAAATCATATCCAATGTCAGGAAACCTCTACCGGCCGTTAGCCTGGAACGGCTTCTGGAACTGGAAAAAGCCAACAACGACTTTGCCATTTCTCTAAGAACCACCAATACTCTTGTTTTTATCGAGGTAGTGAAGAAAATCCTGCAGGAAATCCGGCAGCAGCCGATTATGCTATACGTCATTGCCACTCTGATGGATGAAGACTCCACCGAAAATGAGATAAGAAATGAGAGTCTGGGATTCATCCTGATTAATCTCAAGACCATTATCGAAGGTTTCGACCAATAAAATCCGAAACCCTCCGAATTACTGTCTCCTGCCCTTCCGGACAGGTATAAACTATACCTCAGACTATCGCTTGACTCCCCCCATTTCTGATGCTGCATCCGGACTTATCCTCTATGATAAGAATGAACGACAGGGATTACCCGTTAATACCTGAGGAGGAGAGTAATGGAAAAGAAATTATACCGCAGCCGGAACAAGCGCTGGTTGTCAGGGGTTTGCGGCGGTCTGGCCAGTTATTTCAATTTGGACCCCATTATCATCCGGATTCTGGCTCTGCTGGCATTATGTCTGTGTACTTTAGGCACACTGGTTGCCTACATCATTATGGCCCTCGTCATACCCCTGGAACCGGAAAAGAGCCCAGCATCGGTTGGAGACCGGTAGAGCCCGTCAGCCATGTTTTAAACTTTCCCAACACTTTTCAACAAGGCCTGGCTCCGGCCGGCAGATCGACTTTATTATTGGGGTGAAAAAGATTAGTGATATACTAAAGTAACTGAAGATAGTTAGAGCAGACCAAAATGCCGGAAAGCCAGGACCAGGAAAATCTGGGTGAAAAAAATATAACAGCCGTTGAACAGCCCGCTCATCAGGCTTTGCCTAAAAGCCGGTTAGACGCCCAGGGTAAATGGCGGCAGAAGGACCCGCTGAGAGGTCTGATCTGGGGACTGCTATTAATTTTAGTAGGAGTCCTCTTTTTTGCCAATGAACAGCAATGGCTGACCGGAGGACTCTGGTGGGAAGCCCTGGTTATTGGTCTGGGCGCAGTTTTTATCATAGATGCCCTGTTTCATTATTTTAACCCGGCCGCCCGGCCATACACCCCCGGCCGGTTAAGCCCGGGAATAATATTACTGGCAATCGGCATTGTGCTCATGGCCGGTTTTGCCACCTGGTGGCCAGTAGCCCTGATAGCCACCGGAGCCGCTCTCTTTTTCAGTTCCTGGGTATTGCAGAGAGAAATTGAAAGACGCACCTCAACCCAGGTCACTCTCCAGCAAAGTGAACGGCGCTACCGCCAGATAATTGACAACGCCAACAGCCTGATACTGGAGATGGATACCCGCGGCAACGTCACCTTCATCAACAAATTTGCCAGGGAGTTTTTCGGTTATAAAGAAGAGGAAATTGTGGGACGCAACGCCCTGGGAACCATCATCCCCGAAACTGAACAGGCCCGGGAGGAACACCACCGGATGCTGGCTGAAATTACCCTTTATCCCGAGAACTACCTGCATATTGAACGAGAAAATATCTTGCATAACGGCAATAAGGCCTGGGTGGTCTGGACTAACAAACCCATTTTTGATGAGACAAAAAAGCTGAGTGAAATCCTGTGCATCGGCATCGATAGCACGGAAAAGAGAAAGGCTGAAATATTACTGGAACAGCAGTTGAAGGAGAGAACGGCCATGGAGGAGCGCAACCGGCTGGCGCGAGACTTGCATGACGCCGTCAGCCAGACTCTATTTTCCGCCAGCATTATCGCAGATGTGCTGCCTAAGATTTGGGAGCGCAGCCCGGAGGAAGGCCGCAAAAGGCTGAGGGAAATCCGCCAGTTGACTCGCGGCGCTTTGGCTGAAATGCGCACTCTGCTGCTGGAGTTGAGGCCGGTGGCCCTCAAAGACGCTGAATTGGGTGAATTGTTGAAACAACTGGGCGAATCCATTAACGGCCGGGCCAGGATTCCGGTGGAAGTGCATATTGAGGGAAATTGCGAACTTGGCGCTGAAGTTAAAACCGCCCTTTACCGTATTGCCCAGGAAGCCCTCAATAACGTGGCCAAGCATTCCGGCGCCGAAGTGGCTTCAGTCAATCTGACCTGCCAGCCGGAATTTGTCAGACTGGTAATCCGTGATAACGGCAAAGGTTTTGAGCCGGGGATAAAAGGGCAGAGCCTGGGACTGGGAATTATGTCTGAGCGGGCCAGAGAAATTAATGCCCAGCTAAGCCTGCAAAGCACCCCCGGAGAAGGTACGACGGTTAGTGTGCACTGGAAAAATCCGGGATTTGACGCTCAAACTAAAACCGGACCGCCCGCAGGCCATAGTGGCAAGTGATATCGCACTGGCGAACGATAAAGCCGCCGGCAGGGCAGAACTATAACTCGAATCCTGTAGTTTTAGTCAATAAAATAATCAAGGAGAAGCGTTTTGGATACTAAAGCCGCGCTGACCGACCTGCAAGAATTGACCCTGGATTTTGTCAGCGGAAAAAGAAATGCCGTTGAAACAGTCCAGGAATTACACCGCCGCATTGATGCCGATTCAATCTACAAAATGGATGAAAAAGAACCTCAAAGGGATTTTATCACTCAGGTGTTTGTATCTCTGGACAATCTACTCAACCGCGATTTCCCGCCCTCCGCGGCCGAACTAAATTATTATGCCGAAGTTTTTGCAGGCCAAAGGGAATTCAGGCTGGCTGAAGTGCGAGAGTTTGAAATAATCTCAAAAACCGAAGACGGGACAGAAAAAAAGGAACGCCGCCCTGTGAGCCGGCCTTTACATTCCAGGGCCAGAAAACCGCGAACGACAAACCGGCGTTGATGGGTTTCAGGTGCCTTTCCTGAATTCTTCCCGCTGTCTCAGCCACTCCTGTACCTGGAGGTAAGCCTCGCCCGGTTTAAGCCCTTTTTCCAGGTAAACTCTCCACTGGTCAAGATGGTCCAGCAGTTCCTCACGGGCTGGCGGCGGGGTTGATTCCCAGCTAATTTCGATTTGGGTAGAAATGACCCAGTATTCTTTTCGTTCTTCGTCATTGAAACCGGCTTTTTTGAGGGCCTCTTTTTCTGCCTTCTGCCTTTGTGCCGCAGAGCCGGATAAATTGACACGTTTGGCCAGTACCGGCTGGCCGCGCTTGCGGAATTGCTCCTGCTGGGCGGTCATTTTTTTAAACTGGCATTTGTTATCCTCCTGATACTGGCACTCCAGGCATTTCTCCGGTTTCCAGGGTTCTGGAGATGGAATTCCGTATACCTCCAGATAGTTTTCTTCCAAAGGACAGTTGGTCTGTTTCATTAATCCCACTTCCCACTCCTTTCGGGACCGGCGGTGACGGCCCGGTGCGCTATATCTGTATAATCTGACTGCCGGCGGTATCCAGCCTCAACAGGTGGTTCTCGGCCGGAATAACCGGTAGTCCGGCTCCCAGTTCCAGTTGCGGTACCCATTCCGGCGGTATGCGGTAAGCCCGGTATACATGGTTCATTTTCATCTGCAGACTGTAATAGGGGCTGATGTATTCCCAGACTATTTCGTGCCGGGGTGTCACTTCCAAAAATCTCCCGCAGCCGCCCTCGGTAATCAAAGTATTGCCGTTCAACAACCTCTGGGCTGAGCTGACAAACTTGCTGTACAGCCGGGAGTGCGCCATTACTGCTGCCCCGGGAATTTCAAAGCTGGGGTACTGCCAGACTGCCTCCAGACTAACGGGGTCCAGCTCAATTACCCGTGAGTAATCCCGGATAAAGCAATTAAGGCCTTCGGCTGAAGCGGGGCCGGGAGGACCGTAACCGGCCGTTCCGCCGTTGTCAAAAAGCAAGAGGTTCCCCTCGCCGGGCAATCCGCGCGGTATCAGGTGAATATGATGTTGACCAATAATTGCACCCAGTTTGATTAACTGCGGAGAAGCCGAATAATCCGGCCCCAGCTTCCAGACCAGCCGTCCGCTGCTCCGTTCAATAATCGCCATTATCGAAGCCTGCCGGCTGCTCCAGATGATGTTTTCCGGATGAAAACGTGCATCTCCGGCCTCAAACCGGCGGTTAGGCCCCAGGGTAGAGATGGAATTGATATGCAGCCAGTCGCCCACCTCACCGATTACCAGATTGGGATTGCGGTTAAGCGTTTGTCGGGCCTCCGGCGGGAAATCCAGTTCTTCAAAATGGTCAGAGGCGCTCCATTCCCAGGTGATGTTACCCTGCCAGTCCACTTCAATAATAATATCATCCAGAAGAGGTTTGGGACTGATGGCAGGATTAGTGACATTGCGATGGGCCAGAATCAGCGTGCGCCCACCCGCCGCCTGCGGCTCCAGACCGGGAGCATAATATCCCACCGGGTTACCCTCCCGCTGGTAGTCATGATGCTGACGCGCCATCCAGGTGGATTCATGCCCGGCATCTTCAATCAACTCCAGGTGATTGAACTGCCAAACCGTTCGACCTTCCCAGTCCAACTGCACCAGATCGGTCATATCCTGAAAGGCGATTTTGGGGTCCCTGACTCCACTGCTGCCCATCACATATCCGCCGGGCAGCATTTTATTGGGAAAGCCCTCCAGACCTTTCCACTGTTTGACCACCTTTCCGTTCATATCAATCAGAACGGTCCCCACATTCTGCCCTTCAAACATGGAAGCCTGAAAGAGAGTAAACCCATTCCAGCATTTTTCAGGATGATAACGCACTACTCCGGTTGGAAAGACGCTGACAGGCACGGCGCACCTCCTTTTCTAATCCGGGGTTAAAAGCCGAACTAAGGTTTTATCCGGTAAAATAATATTAAACGGTTGCGCGCGGCGAAAGCAAGTCAGAGTCTTTATCGGAGAAAATGCAAAAAACAAGAGACGGCGAAAGCCTGGCGGCAGACTTAAACCATGCGCCCTCCATATTTCCGGTTTGAATATACCGCCGCCGGCGGTGTAAGATTAATCTGATTTTACTATCAACCGGGAACAGAGAAAATGATTAAGCCTGCGGAAATCGACCGGCGCCAACTGGAAAAAGACCCCCACCTTTTATGGAAGACTTTTCAGAAATTCCTGTCTAAAGCAGATACCACAGAAATGGACGATGTTCAGATGGCTGCCCAGTTGCCGTACTGGTACCATGCGGATATGCAGAGCGGCGGGCACCTCCAGTATTTTGAAGAAAAATACCAAAAACTGGGAGATAAGCTGGATGTCCTGTTGTTGGCCACCCTGGATGCTTTGAAGATCATCCGGGCCAACCGCCAGGCGGAAATTCTGGCCGCCGCCGCTGATTTGTATTTTTCCAGGCCTCGCCGGCATACCCTTGACACGGATAAACTGGCGCAATTGAGTCCGGCTGGCGAATTCCAGGAACTGGATGAGGAATACCGTCATTGTTCACCGGGCATCGCTGAACTACTGGAAGAATACCTGACCGCTCACCAGGACCATTTCATTAAAATAATTTAACTTTTTGAGCGACCGGCCCGGCTCCCTCAAAAGCCCGTGTTAATAATTGTTCATTCCTCTCAGGATAAAGGGAATCACCAGCGCTACCAGCCCGGAGAAGAGAACTGCCAGCATGAACAGGTTATAGCGGGTCCGGTAATCTCGCAGCAGTGAAACATCATAATAGCCATCCACACCCTGGTCTTTATACATTCTGATCAGACCGTCCAGCAGTTTGCGGCGCATCTGGCGCCCGCGAATGAGACCGATTTCCGCCACCAGATTCACCACAATGATAAGAGCCGCGAAAGTGAACATGACGATGCTGCGGGTAGCATTGTCACCCCCTGAGCCAACGCCGGAGTTGATGCCCAGGGTTATCAGATTGAGTAAAATTGCGGTTACAACGAAAATGGTATCTGTCCGAGTATTCGAAGATAACTCCGAAAGTAAATGTTCATGTACTCTTTGAATCATTACAGTCTTCCTTGCCTACAGCTTTATTTATTCATACGGCGGTAAATCAAGACAAACGCGATCACTGCCAGGATTCCAATTCCCAGCCCAACCCAGACCCAGTATGAAGAACCGCCGGAAACCGAAAAATAGAGAGTGGTGATAGTCCTGATTTGGGGCGAACTGGCCACCAGATTAATGTGATAGTTGGGACGGTCGGTTTTTTTATCAGCTAATATTATTACATCCACCGTTGTTGAACTGCCCGGGCTCAGCGCGGCTACTGAATCCGGCCGGAATCTGACCTGCAACCCGGCCGGAGCATCATGCCCGAAGGTGATGTTCTCGATCTGTGTTTCGCCGGTATTTTTCAGGGCCAGATAAAACAGGGATTCCTGACCCACTGTCACAGTGCCGGAAAAACCGCCGGTCAACATTAAAACCAGATCGGTTTTAGGGTCTTCAGCCGCTGCCGGCACAGCCCAGCCAACAGTCATCAAAATGACCGCTGCCAGCCAAACTCCAATCATCTTTTTTAGCCTCATCTCGTTGCTCCTCAACCGCCAAACGAATCCGGTAGATACCCCGCAGTTCAGGAAACTCAGGAATCCGCCTGCCGGCTGTGAGCGGCAATGTTCCAGGTGCGGGCTTTAACTATGAAATCCTTTACCTGTTCGTCAGTGCGAAAATCGTCTGCCCCGCAATCGTCATTATGCACCAACTGGGCCTTTTCGCGCAGCAGTTTGGGGCGGGCTTTAACCGCCGGATACCCCACCACCAGCATATCATAGACTTCCAGCGTTTCGGGAATCCCCAGCAGGTCTTTAATCATGCAGTGGACATAGGGCACGGACACGGCTGAAACCCATTGAGAGGCCAAACCCAGCACGCCGGCGGCCATATGCAGATAAAGAAAGGCGTTGGCCAGGCTGGAGATATAAATATACTGGCGGCGGTGTGCATCATAGCGGACGCCCATAGGCAAGCCCTGTTGCGTGCGGGTATCTCCCAGCACCAGAATATAGACCGGAGCGGTACTGTAATCATTGGCACTGCCCACCGGTTCGGGGTTCCAGGCTTTTTGCCATTTTTCACGGGTGGCTTCCATTGATCCGGACTGAGCCATATATTCAGCACACCAGCCGGCTATTTTCTGGCGCAATTCCGGTTTTTTGATTACCACGAATTCCCACGGCTGTTGATTAAAACCGGAAGGCGCGCGCCGGGCTATTTCTATCATCTTGTCAACTAAATCATCCGGCACGGGATCAGGTTTGAAGCGCCGCAAACTGCGGGTTTTCTCCACCAGCTTCAGCAAATCTTTATATTCCATCACAGTTCTCCTCGTTTTTCACCAGAGTCACTCTGCCGCTATTATATCACAGAAAAAAAACTGGCCGCCCGGCTAGAGGAATTATCTTGAAAGTATATCCATATAGTGTATAATAAAGGCACATCCCGGAGCGGAGGCTGCCGTATGTGGGAAAAAAGCGTCGCCCAGAAGCTGATGATCAAGCCCGGTTATAAAGTGCTGTTTGTCAATTCTCCGGACGGATACGAAAAGATATTGGGTAAACTGCCGGAGAATGTGGATGTCTTGCAGAACGCGGAGCGGGGTATCGATTTTATTCAGGTCTTCCTCAGTTCTCAGGCCGAACTTGAAGCCCATTTGAACACGCTGACCCCACTCCTTAAACCGGAAGGTGTTTTTTGGGTCAGTTACCCCAAAATTTCTTCCGGAGTCGCCGCAGATATTAACCGCAATACTATTAACAGTTATGCCGCCGGCATCGGTTTGAAAGGCGTCGCCATGATCGCCGTTGACAATATATGGTCGGCTCTGAGGCTCAAAATACTCTAGAATGCCCGACCCGCATAAATTTTTCTGATGGCGCCGTGAAATCCTGGCAGTTAGCCGGATTTCATATTAACCGGAGCAACAGTTTAAACGGTTCAGGCTTGTCTAAAAACCTGCGGGCTTCGCCCGCCCGGCTTCTCAGCCATTCTGAGAAAAAGCCTGGAAAGTCCCTCGGCAATTACCTTTTACGCGGCGTGCAGAAAACATTATTATTGTTCGAAGCTGGCCAAACGGAAGACTTCAGCCGCCAGTTTAAACGCCAGAAAAACGGAATTGTATTCCGGTCAATGCGGGTCTTCGGGCGGGAGCAGGTTGGGGATGCTATCTTTAATCGGATAATTGACTTTACCGCGCTGGCAATATAAAGACCCGGAGATTACTTCATTTTTCTCGGCTTTTTCAGTCTTTAGCTCCAGTTTGCCTTTGCAAACCGGGCAGACCAGTATTTCCATCAGTTCCTTTTTCATGCTTCTATTGTAGCATCTTGCCGCTAAATTGAAATAGCTGTTTCAGGCAAAAGTCCGCCGGGAACGGTGTCTGTGTTCTTCCAGAAGAGGGACGGGTTAGTCACCGAATTCGGATTTGGGCAAATGGTGGGCTTCCCTTTTCTGGTAGGGCATCATTAAGGCATAAACCGGTAACCCGGTCAAACACACTACCGAGCTGATAATCATAGCCCAGGTATAGCTTCCGGTCAGGTCGAAGATTTCTCCACCCAGTGTCGGAGCAATCAAGGCCGCCACTCCGTAAGACAGAAAAACCAGCGGATAGACGATTCCCATTCTATGAATACCCCATTCAGTGGCCACACTGGAGGCATACAGCACCTGGTCAGCGCCAAAACAGAAACCGAAAATCAGGACCATGATGACAAAAGCTATGTCGTTATTGACTACCAGAAGTACCAATGGAATCACCACGGTAACCAAAATCAGGGAAAGAATGATGGCTGCGCGGCCCCCAATCACATCGTGAATCTGTCCCCAGGAGAGACGCCCCAATGCGTTGCCGGCGGACATTAGAATGACCGCCAGTACGGCTGCACCCTCGCTTACTCCGTAAGAAATACCCAGGGGTCTGGCATTTCCGTAAAACATCAGTCCGCCAAAAGCGGCCGCAAAAGCGGTGTAGGACAACACCCAGAATCTTTTATCCCTGAACAACTCCCTGTAGCTGACCTGATTTTCAGGGTTAGTGGTGCTTTTATACGCATCAGAGGGAGCCCTCAGCGCCAGCGCACCACACAGGAACAGGATTCCATAGATGATACCCACTATCCTGAATATCAAAAGTACATCAACGCCCCGGTCAATCAGGGGCATTGAAATCAGGGTCATCAGGACGCTGCCGCCGCCGAATCCGGCTACGGCTATTCCGGTAGCCAGGCCGCGGTTGCGCGGAAGCCACATCACCAGGTTGGTCAGGACGGTGATATACCCCATGGACATCCCGATTCCGCCCAGGACGCTGATTCCCAGCAGAATGGGTAAAAAGTTGCCGTTGGAAAAAGATGCCACCAGATAACCCGCGCTGAAAAAGAAAGCCCCGATGGCGGCGGTATATCTGGGCCCCAGTTTGCGGAACACCCTGTGCATCACTACCAGGCCTACTCCCAGTATGGCCAGGCTCAGACCATAAACCAGTTGAGTCTCGGAAGTGGTTAGTTGATAGACTTCTTTGAGCGGCGCCACAAAGATGCTCCAGGCATAAACCGAACCGGCACAGAGCATGATAATCAGGGAACTGCCGATTATCACTCCATAACGCCCCCGGCTTACCCTTGGAAGTTGACTTGCACTGCCTTCAGTTCCATCCATTCTTTGATCCTCCTGAAACCTGCCAGGTCAAAATTCTGAGGTTGTCCGTCTCCAGTTCTTAATTTGCAGGGCTGGGTAATGCACTGATTATCTTATCACGATAATCGTTACATTAATTTCATCCTATTATATAATTTCCAGCCTGTCAAACAACGTATCGGACATAATATCATTCTATACAATTTACATAAACAGCAAGAGGTAAGACTGCCGGCTTTAACAGAAACGAGGCTATTCCGCCCCACCTCCGGATCCTTCAGCCTCGCCAATCGAGGCTTCCAGGATGACAACGACGGATGGAATCCAGATGTTTCGGCCTCGCCTTTCGAGGCCTCCAACATGACAAACCACTTACCCACGCCACCGGATGAGTCGATCCACTCCAACAGGACCGAAAAAAGGGGCAACCAGTCTGAGGACTGGCTCCAAAACAGGCATATTCCCCATTGCTCAGGATATTGGTGGATTCTAAGCACTTTTTATATGATTTGCATTTGTTATATAATAGCCTTAAAGCTGGCTTAGAGGGAGGGAGCAATGGTTACTGGCAGGAATTTTTGTTCCAATTGCGGTAAACCGGTGGGAACCGGTGATAAATTTTGCGGCAACTGTGGAAAGGAGTTAACTGCTGCGGCATCATCACCATCTATCGCGGCTGCCCCGCCTTCCGTTCCGGATTCGACCCCGTCTGAACCGGTGATTGGGGCCATAGGAGCGGCACGCAAGACCGGCATGTTCAGCCAGGAAAGCGTCCATATTATAGTTACCCCGCGCCGGCTGATTATTGCCGCATTTACCAACGAAATGATAAAACAAGCCGCCAAAGAAGAGGGCAAGTCCGGCTTGTTATCCGGTATGATCGGGGCTGCCACACTGGGTTACAGCTACTATAAACGCTACCTGACCATGCCGCCGGAAGAGGCTTTGAAAGAAAATTCGCAAAACTTTTCCCTGGAAAAGGGAGCGATTCGGAAAGCCAGGCTGGAATTGGGCAAACGACGGCTCGACCAGGGCCGTCGCGTGGATATCTATGAGCACAGCAAGCTGGAAATTGAATCCTCCAGCCAAAAATACACCTTTTTGATTCCCAATAATTTTCACAATATGGCTTCCTCCGTTCTCAAGCAGGCCGGTTTGGTTTAACGATTTCATAAAGGCAGGTACAGTAATGAAAGTGCTATTAGGTTTCTTAATCGGTATAGGGGTCGTTGTACTGATCGCAGTCCTGGCTCTGGGTTATCTGGGATTTATGCCCGGAGTCTCCAACCTCTTCGGCTCCAATACGCCGCGGGACCTGGGAGTCAGGTTTACCGCCGCTGATTTTCAGAGCGCGCGAGCCAAGACCGGAACGGTCCATACTGACCTTCCCTCGGATGCCAGACCTGAAGACAGTCTCAGGTTCTCCGGACAAAGGGCCGTTAACACGACATTCACTGAATCCGAATTTAACTCTCTGATTGTAAACCGGCCCTGGAAATATTATCCCCTCGATCAGCCCCAACTTAAAATTAACCCTGATGGCAGTGTCGAATTCACCGCCCGCATTGTTAAAAGCCGGATTGAACCTTTTGCTCTTTCCCTGGGTTTTACTCAAGAAGATATCGGAATGATAACCAACTATTCGAGGTTTCTACCGGGCGACCCGGTGGTTGATATTAAAGGGACCTGTTCAGTAGTGAATGGCAGAATCTCCCAATCAATAACGCAGGCTAAAATCGGCAGACTGGACTTCACCAAACAGATCCAGGACAACAGCGGGAGCATTGTCAACTGGATTGAAGACGAATTACTGACCATGCCTGGTTTAAGTGTTAAGAACTTTCAGTTCGTTAACGGAAAAGTGCATTTTGAAGGCACCTTGCCCGATACTGCCCGGTCCAAATAAAAAATAAGCTTTAACGGGATGCACGATGAAATTCGAAAATAATCCTCCACTCCGTACTGCATGGATCTGGATAGGTGTGATGGCGGCAGGAATTTTGGCTATATTCCTGCCTTCACTGATAGGGTTGGATGGGTTCGATGGAGGCTTTGCCCTATCTCTGCTGGGTTTGTTTGTGGCCCTAATTGGCTTGATTACATCAGTCATCTATTTCAGGATGGCTGCTGCCCTGGAACGCATCACCCGGAAAGAAAATATTTTGGCTCACTGGCGTTTTTCCCCGGAAGAATGGAAGAAATATACTGAACGGGAACATAAAGTGGATGTCGGCGGGCGGAAAGGGCTATTTATTATGGTGGCCGTTATTACCGTTATCGTGGGGATCATCTTCTGGATAGCGGTGCGAGATAACCCTCTAATTATCTTTTTGATCTGTCTGGGAATAATTGCCATCACCGGCTTGACCGCCTGGTTGACCGGTTGGGCCAACTACCGCCATAACAAGAAAAACCTGGGTGAAGCGATAGTTGCACTGGACGGCGTTGTACTTAATCGCCGGCTTCATCTCTGGAAGGGTATCGGCAACCGGCTGGAATCGATTACCTATGAAGGCTACCGCCGGCAGCTACCTCAAATCAGCATCACCTATTCCTCGCCGGGAAGGCACAGCCGTAACGTTTACACCGCCCGCGTTCCCGTTCCGCCCGGACAGGAAGAGCTGGCTAAAAAGATTACGGCGGATATCGCCGCGGCCCATTTGAAAGAGAGCCCAATTTGAAGCGGGACTCCCTTTCTTAGATAGCCGCCTGATAACCTCCCTGGTTGCGGAGGCGTGTTCTTAGTAAGATGGAATCACTGCTGTCCAAAATATCCTTTATCGTCAGATGAAAGAAGTCCGGAACCCCTTCCGGCAAGGGTCTGGTGATGTGCCCCAGCTAAAAAATTCCCCCAGGATTGGGGGACAGGGGGTTGATGATAGTTTTATAAAAAACGCTCGGAATTTCAGGCCTACCTTATTTTCCTCGTGCCAGGTTTAGCTTTGTTCTTAAAAGTTATTTTGGACAAGAGTAAGATGGAATCCTTATTTAGGCTTTACCTTTTACGCTCTGCCTTGTTCAAACACAATACCCTTTTCAGTTCCTTCTCGTTCAATATCCGTTTTCCTTTCATACTGACATTTTCCCTTAACAGTTAACTACTGACATAATTGTATAACAATAACAAGGTTCGGAACCATTCTTGACATTAAGAAATAAAT
>DATIKD010000289.1:0-2582 GCA_035477965.1 Dehalococcoidales bacterium
AGCGGCGATAATCCGGCGGATCAATCTGGGGATAGTCCTGGCGGAAAAAACCCAGAGAGGGGGTGGTGCATTGCCTGGCCAGCGAGGCTTCCAGAGTCATCCGGCCAACCGTCATAATATTGAATACCTCCAGCATCTTCCCCAATTCATGAGGATTACGGGCAGAAGTGGTTCGAACTTCACTTTCTTCCAGTTCTGAAAACCATTTTAGTCCGATTTTTAACAATTCTTCATTTTTCATTTCACCGCAATAGTCCTGCATAATCTTGCAAACACCGGCGTTAAGTTCTTTCCAGTCCATTCCCTGTTTTCGTGTTACGGGTGCATAAATACGCTTTTTTTCGCTCTCTATCTGGCTCCGTGCGGGCTCCTGTAAAGAAGAACCGGCACTGTAGGCTGCGGCTTTACGGCCGGCATAACGCCCTGTAGCCGCTGCATAGGCGTGATCACCGTTAGCAAATATCTGGCCTCCGGCGGCAAAAAGACCCTCAAGGGTGGTCATCAGGTCCCAGTCTACAACCGGTCCGCCAATATCGGCCGGATCACGCCACTGGCGTAAACCCAGTCCCATCCAACTGCCGTCGTAATACTGCAGCATATCCTTATTGGGATCAAATCCCGCCTGATTGTATGTCCAAAAAACTGGAATAAGTGTCCTGGCTTCCTGTGCAATCATCAACCCCCAAAGAGCTTTGCGCTCTTCATCCGGTAAGCCGGGAATATCCGCGTAGAGCGGTAATTTGAATTCACCTTTGCGCACCCGCTCCTCCCAATCGGGAATGAGGCTGGGGCCGCGGGTTTTATAATCCCGGCTCACATCCGCGATAAAGAATTTCTGGCCCGCTGCGGGGCGATAACGTTCTGCAACCGTGTTTAGTATTTTCCCATCCCGGTCAATCCAGGGGATCTCTTTGCCTTCAGCATCCACCAGCGTGCAGGCGTACCAGGTATTGGCTTTATTGCCTACGCCGTATTGTGGGTAACCGTAAGGACCACCTCCTCCCGGCCGTGAGCCTTCCATACCCGCAAAAACCGCACCTGCCCTCCAGGCCATAGCATGTCCATCACCGGAGGCACTGTGCGGGCGGTGAGTGGTATAAAGGCCCTTGATTTCGGTAGTAAAAATCCAGGTACGCTGGGGTAAAAACATGGAAAGGACTACAGCTTTCCCTTTGAGTAAATAAAACTCTCCGGTCCGAGTATTGATACCGGTGGCTCCCACCACTCTGCTACCCAGTTTACCGTTTTGATTAAGCAGGCTGGTAACCATAACATGGTTCAGTATTTTCACTCCTGCACGGGCACATTCACGTTCCAGCGATTTTTTGACCGCTGAACCCCAGATGCGGACACAGTATTTGGCGTTATAATCATATGCAAAGAGCAATTTGGTGGCCTCGTCCCGAAATGCGGCACCGGCGAATTCATTTTCGGAATCACGGATTTTAACCCCCATTTTTTCCATTTCAAGTAAACAATCATAACTCTCGCGGCAGGTGATATACTGACTGATACCACTGCGCCAGCCCGAAAAATTATCGATCTGACCGGCAGTCAATTCTTCCGGAGTGATGGTGCAGGCAGGATTGGTGCAGGCGGCGTGCCAGTGATCAACTCCGGAACCTCCGGCTCCGCTGGTGCGAGCTACTCCCTTTTCCACCATTATGACTTTAGCGCCCGCTCTGGCAGCACCAATAGCCGCCCAGCAACCGGCGATTCCTCCCCCCAAAACCAGAACATCGCAACTGAATTCGTTTTCTTTGCCATAATTAACGCTGTAAGGCCATTTTAAAAAACTGGATACGTCTTCATAATGCATAGCGAAAATCCCTCTGACGGTTAAGTATTTTAATCCGGTGTCAAGATACAATTCGGGTGAATTAACGACTATTATATCACTAATTCTATATTTGCGGTGAAGTCTCTTTTCGGCGCTGGTAAATCATTAACCAGAGCAGTCCGATCAAACCAACCAGAACCACCGCAATGGAAGTAATTTGGGCTTGCTTTAGTCCCCAGAGGACGATGAGATTGTCTCTCCAGAAAAAAACCAAAAAATGGCTGACTGAATAACCAATAATGTAAATAAAGAAAAGAATCCCGGGCTTAAATTTGTGGCGCACTGCGAACATGATGGAAAACAGGACGACGTTAATCATGGCTTCGTAAATAGCCGCGGGATGATAAGCAGTATCATGGGTAGGTGCAAAAGAACCAGGATGAATATACGTGAAACCCCACGGCAGGGTAGTCGGGTAGCCCAGAACATCACCATTTATAATGTTGCCAATTCGACCGAAAAATTGACCTACAACGGCAAAAAGCACTGCCACATCCAGCAAGTTCCAAATGTGTATTTTTTTGCGCCAGGCAACAATTATTACGGTTGCAACTACCGCAAAAATTGCACCATAAAAGGCCATACCGCCTTCCCAGGCGGCAAAAATTCGCCACGGTTGTTCCAGATAGGGTGTCAAAGGTTGCTGTTGAATAACAAAGTATAAACGGGCGCCAATTAGTCCGGCTGGAACAGTCCATAAAACCACATTTTCCATCTGGCTGTTGGTAATACCTTTGGATTT
>DATIKD010000290.1:0-3839 GCA_035477965.1 Dehalococcoidales bacterium
TTAACACCATGATTCTAAGCGCAAAATAATTTATCAAAATCAAAATGCCGCCTGATATTAATAACGATGTTATCAGGTAGGCAGTATTTTGCCCAATCAGAACAACATATAATATCGTTATTAGTGCCATTATCAGAACAAATATTACTGAGATGGTCAAAAACATCCTGGTGTGTAAACTCATTGTCAGGCCCACTCCGAGGCTAATGATAAAGCTATTGACTCGTCTTTAGTATAAATCATATCATGCTACTTTATTTATTCATGAAATTCAATGCTGCTGATATCTAGATTAGGTATTTTTATTATGCCTGACAAGGGTTTGGACACCCAATTTCTGTTCAAGCTATAATACTGTTAACGGTGAAAATAAGTGTTTCACAAAGCGAGTCACAAAAAGTAAAGATTATTCCAGGGTAAAAAACATGTTGCATCGAACTGGCACATTCCGGGGAACGGACAACTGTAATTTATTCTATCAATATTATCTTCCGGCAGTCTCACCCAGGGCTGTATTATTTTTAGCGCATGGAATATCCGAGCACAGCGGCAGATACGCGGGTTTGAGCCAGTTTCTGGCTTCTCAGGGAGTAGCTGTTTTCGGCTTTGACTATCGCCATCACGGTCGTTCTGAGGGAGAAAAAGGACGAATGGACAGGTTCTCCCATATTCTGGATGATTTTTCGAATTTTCTGGATATCATCCGAGATGTTTGCCCTGGAAAAAAGATATTTCTTCTGGGGCATAGTATGGGAGCATCCTTAAGCCTTGCTTATACGCAAAAAGCGCAATCAGGTTTAGCGGGTTTAGTCCTTTCAGGTACCCCGTTGCGCAGCCTGCCATCTGTACCTGTGGCTGTCATCGGTTGTTTATACCCTCTGGTTCTCCTTACTCCAAATCTGGGCTTTTATAAACTAAAATCCTCCACTTTAAGCCGTGATCCTCAAATAGTCACAGGGTACGATAACGACCCACTGGTGTTTAGAGGAAAGTTAGCCTGTTCTCTTATCATCAGTTTCATGTGGACTTTGCATAAAATAGAATCGAAACTAAACGATATAAAAATACCTGTACTTATCCTGCATGGCGACCAGGATTCACTCTGCTCTCCCAAAGGTTCTGAAATAGTGTTTAACTCAATCGGGTCAAAGGAGAAGACTCATATCCCGTATAAGGGTTTATACCATGAAATCCTGAATGAACCTGAGAAAGAAAAGGTGTACGCCGATATTTTAACCTGGCTGAACGAACGCATATAAAAAGGGACTCATCCAGGAACCCCTTTTATGATTCTGTTATGTTTATTATTCAGATCTTAAGGCCTGAATCGGATCCAGGCGCGAACCCTGCCAGGCAGGATAGAAACCGAAGAATAGTCCGATTGCCACGGAAACAGTTACCGCCAGTATAACAATATCCGTTGTAACCAGAGTAGTAACCAGGCCCGACCGGTTAACCAGATAAGAGCCGCCCCAGCCCAGCGCTACGCCAATTATTCCGCCAGTGAAGGTCAATAAGGCTGAATCCAGCAGGAATTGGCCCCAGATATCTCTTTCTTTCGCTCCCAGAGCTTTCCGGATACCAATTTCGCGGCGTCTTTCCATCACGGATACCAGCATTATGTTCATGACTCCGATGCCGCCCACCAGCAACGAAATGCCGGCAATGGCCCCCAGAAGCAAGGTCAAAGTCTGCATCGACGATTGTATTGATGCAGTAATTTCATCAGTAGAACTCAATGAAAAATCATTGGTCCCTCCAATCGGAATTTTATGCCGGTCGGCCAGTAGAAATGTAACTTGTTCTTTAACTGATTCAATTACATTAGCTTCAGCAGCTTTTATAATAATACTGCTAACCAGATGTTCCCCTGAAGAGGTTACTGATCTGGCCATGGTGCCTAACAAAGTAGTTAAGGGTATCATCACCATATTGTCCGAAGAAGTAAACGACTCCCCTTTGCTTTCCAATATGCCAACGACAGTGTAGATATTATTACCCATGCGGATTTTTTTCCCCACCGGGTCATCGCCTGCGAAAAGCGTGTCACTAATAGTGGGGCCGATCAGGGCTACTTTGGATTTCCTGTCCAGTTCATAATGGGTGAAAGCTTCACCGGATTTGATGCTTATGTTATAGATTTCCAGATATGATGGAGTAATTCCGGTGACCATCACAAACATGTTCTGGCTGCCGGCGATTACCTGCATCCCGCTGGAGGAAGTGGGCGCGACTCCTAAAATATCGGATACCTGGGCCTCAATTGCCTGAGCATCCTGGTAAGTCAAAGTATTAGCTGAGCCAACACCGCCCCGAATGCCTCCAACCGTAGTGGAACCACCTCTGACAGTAATAATGTTGGCTCCTAGTCCGCTGATATTTTCGAGAATCGAAGCCTCAGTCCCCTTTCCCACGGACATCAGCAAGATTACCGAAGCAATCCCGATTACCACACCCAGGATGGTCAGGAAGCTTCTGAGTTTATGAGTAACAACAGAAGTCCAGGCTGTTTTTAGCGGTTCAAAAAGCCGTCTCATAAAACTTCCTCTCTTATTATCATCCCATCTTCAAGATATATTATGCGTTGACAGTAGCGAGCAATATTAGGATCGTGAGTAATCATGACAAGGGTTATTTGTTGCTCTTTGTGCAAAGCAGTTAACATGGCCATTATTTCCCGGCTGGTATGGCTATCGAGATTACCGGTCGGTTCATCCGCCAAAATGATGGGTGGATTTTTGGCCAAAGCGCGGGCCACCGATACGCGCTGTTGTTCGCCGCCTGACAATTCAGTGGGACGGTGTTTGATGCGGTCCGTCAAACCGACTCTATTCAGCGCCTCTCGAGCAGTTTTAGGGTTTGATCGTCCTGCATATTTTTGGCCAATTAAGACATTATCCAGAGCCGAAAGGTAGGGTAAAAGATTGAAACTCTGAAAAATAAACCCGATTTTCTGACCCCTTACCTTGGCCTGGTCGACTCTATTCAATCGGCTGACTTCTTTACCTTCCAATATGTAATTGCCGGAAGTGGGCCGGTCCAGCAGTCCAATCATATTCAGCAGTGTGCTTTTTCCAGAACCGGAGGGTCCCATGATAGCTACCATTTCACCCTTTTTGATAGCCAGGTTGATTCCATTCAGAACTCTTAATTCCCTTTTACCCATGGGATATATTTTTACCAAATCGTTTAACTGAATCATCGTATCTGAATCCTCTGTCCTGAACCACTTCCGGCTCCAAACATATTAGTATTGGTGGAGGAAGTAGTAGTCCTTACCTGAACAATATCACCCGCTTTCAAACCTTCCGTAATCTCAGTGTTGGAAGAATCGCTTAATCCTGTTTTGACAGTTTGGGCGGTAACCGATGTCCCATTAACTAATTGCACAACAGATTCTCCGGCCGCTTTACTGATGGCCCGGTTGGGCACTACCAGGACGTTATTTTTTTCCTGGATGGTAATCGTAACAGAAACGGTCAAACCCTGTTTCAAGCTAACGGCCGCGGCTGAAGTGGTAATAAATCCCCCGGCAGCAGATCTGTCCGTGCCTGAGAACCGGGGTGAATCAGTGGGTAGAGCGGTGGGAATCCCGCTTGGTCTGGCTGCGCCTGACGGCAAATTAGTAGATCTTCCCGTTCCGGAGCCGGGTGTGAAACCGGCCGGCGGAGTAAAACCTTCCGGAAGAACCATTGTGCCGGTTGGCATGGATGCCGCCCCACTCATGCTTGAAGATAGGGGAACAAGAGAGGTCAGCTTGACGGTAACCTGATAGTTAACAACTCCCTGTGTAGTTGTGGCCAGGGGAGCAATAGCAGTAATTTGAGCCGGAAAAACCT
>DATIKD010000291.1:0-2919 GCA_035477965.1 Dehalococcoidales bacterium
TGCACGGCTTCCAGGACTTCATTTATTGATGAGGCAACGGGAAACAGCGCGATGTCCTGCCGGTCGGCTATACTCTGGGTGCCATCCTCTGTCCGGATGAATACCGGGCGGGGGAAGAGGGAAGCTAAAGTGGTTTTGCCCATGCCGCCGTCGGAAACGATGGTGAATATCAGGGGGCGGGTGTTGCTTGGGCTGGAAAGGTTGGATAGGGATATTGACATTATTCTTCCTCCCTTTCAATCGTGAACCCGGCCTTGCCCGGCTTCTCGGTTATGGCCTCCGCCGCGATTGCCCACAGCTCCGGGCGGTTTTCGGCCAGCCAGGTGCAGCCCTTTGCGTCCGGTTCAACCTTGATCTTGATGGGCCATAGTTCGGGCGGTATGGAGTCTTTCACCTCTTCCCATTTGTCCCCGTCAATCGTCCGGTTTATCGGACACTTGACGGTCACCTTGTACCCTTCCATGCGGGTCGTTTTGGCTCCGGTCGGGTTGACCTCGACCAGATCCAGTAATTCGTTCTCGATGTCCTGGAGTTCCTTTTTCAAGGAATCCAACATCTCCTTGCCGGTTGTCCAGCGTTTCAATAACGCGGCGGCATGTTCATTGTCTGGCATGTTTTGCCTCTCTTTCTTCTAAAATCTATTGACATGATACAGTATCTAGTTTATGCTGTCAATAGCTTATTTTTATTTTTTAGGAGGCGAGAGAATGAAGGTTTATACCATAGAAGAAATCAGGGAGGCGCTAGGGGATCGGAATATCCGCATGGTAGCGCAACGGATAGGGGTGCATGAGCAGACCCTGTACAATATCAGGTGGGGGAACCAGGGAGGAATGAATACGGCTACCTATGCAAAGCTGGTGCCGTACCTTTTCGGGAACAATGAAAGTGCAGAATAATGGAAAAAAGAGACTTCCAAAAGGCAAAATACATAGCCTTGGATACCATATCTGAATGGTGTCCAAACTATGCCGAGGGGACTGTTGACGCAAAAGGCGAGTGTTGGATGCTTAATCCACTCAGGCCAGATAATTCTACTGGTTCTTTTTCGATCAATACTGAATCAGGCATGTACAATGATTTTGCATCAGGTGACCACGGTGACGCACTAGACCTGTATTCAAAGGTCCGTGGCATTTCAATCCTGGATGCCCACGATGAGCTGATAAAAAACAATTCTGAACCTGACTACTCCGGGGTGGATCTGTCGGCCCTTCTTGCCAGCCTTGACGGGCCGAAGGTTCAAGGGGCAACCGCGCAATGGAAGTATGACGACGGGCAGGGGTGTGTTTTCTGGATTGTACGTAAAGACCTGCCAAACGGGGATAAGTCAATCAGACCATGGAGAATGGTTGACGGGGTATGGGCAGAGAAAAAACCGACAAAGCCGCCTTCAGGGTATCCACTATTGAACCTTGAAAAGGTCAAACATGCCGACACTGTGGTACTGGTTGAAGGTGAAAAGACAGCATCGGCTATCCCGTCAAAATGGGTGGCAACTACTTTTTCAGGCGGGGCACAGTCCTGCATCCATACCAACTATGCACCGCTTAAAGGTAAAAAAGTAATCCTATGGCCTGACAATGATGAGCCTGGAATAGAGGCCATGAATAAGGTAAAAAAGATACTTGATGACCTGGGCTGTACTGTATCTATTGTAAAACCGGAATCTGACTGGCCCGAAAAATGCGACGCTGCCGATTTTAATGAGGCCACAATAATAAAGGCCATCGAGAGCGCTCAAGATATATCAGCCCCGAAAAAAGACATGTTCCCGTTGACGGCTTATGGCGATATGGATCTTTCCCCTCCTTCATGGCTCATAAAAAACTGGATCGAGGATGATTGTCTGATCTGCGTATTCGGTGCATCAGGCCACGGCAAATCATATTTTGTCATGGACGTTGCGGCCTCCATTGCCAGCGGGACAGACTTCCATTCAAAGCAAACCAAAAAGCAGGGTGCCATTGTCTACATTGCCGGTGAAGGACACAAAGGACTTGCCCGCCGATTGAGAGCATGGGAGATATTCCACAAGCGGTCATTGAAGGATGCGCCATTCATCATAAGCCATAAGCCGGCAGCTCTTTGTGACGAGGATTTCATGGCATATGTTACAGAATCAATACGCATGGCCGGTGAAAAGTACGGGCGCATTGCCTTGATAATCGTTGATACCTGGGCGCGGAACATGGCCGGAAATGAGAACGATACATCGGACACAAGCCAAGCGATCAGGGCGGTTGACGATTTGCGGCACATATACGGTTGTTCTGCAATCATCGTTCATCACTCCGGAAAGGCCGATTCAGAGAACGGGCGAGGCAGTTCTGCTCTCCGTGGCGCACTGGATGCAGAGTATAAAGTATCACTGGAAAAGTCACAGATGACGGTTGTCAGTACCAAAATGAAGGACGGAACCATACCAGATCCAATGACTTTTAACATGCACTATGTCGATCTTGGCATGAAGGACGATGACGGAATGGCTGTTTTTTCTTCGGCTATAGAAGAGTGTGACCTAAGTGATATCAAGAAAAGTATGGGAACCAAGGCCGGAAAAGGTGCTGTGCAGGTTGCTGTAGAATCTCATATTGAAGCCCATGAGCCTTGTACCGAAGAAGAAGTCTACACGTCGTTGACCGCTGAACACAAGCGGGACAGCATCAACCGGGCAATCAAGAGCCTGATTGAATCACGGAAAATAACCCTATTTTCCGGATTTTTCCGTATTTTCCGTGCGGAAAATGACACGGAAAATGATACGGAAAATGACTTGAAAAAGGAAATTGAAGCATAACGCACACGGAAAATGATATAGCGTGTCTATAAAGACACGCTATTTTCCGGGTAAGTGCTTGGGAAGATGAAAACAAATGAATACGGAAAATAGAATCAACTTGACAGTATATAATACTA
>DATIKD010000292.1:0-4658 GCA_035477965.1 Dehalococcoidales bacterium
TTAAAATGATAACCATCGGACTGGGTAAACAATATGGCGCCGAAATCTGCCATGCCGATGGTTTTCTGTTAATGGAACAAAACGTAGTTTCAATGGCTCTGACCGCCATTCAGAAATGCCCTATTTTGTTTGGTGTGGCTATAGTTGAAAATGCCTACGATGAAACCCGCCGGATTGAGGCCATCCCGGCTGAGCTCATTCTGGAAGAAGAACCTGCCCTCCTGGAAGAAGCCAAACGTCATATGCCGGCTATATTGTTTAAAACGATTGATGTCCTGATTGTGGATGAAATCGGAAAAAACATCAGCGGGGACGGAATGGACCCCAATATTACCGGCACTTACTGCACTCCCAAGACCGGAGGTGGAACTAACCAGCAACGCACTGTAGTCCTGGATTTGACCGCAGAAACCCACGGCAACGCCATGGGACTGGGGATGGCTGATTTCTCCGTACCCCGGGCTTATGACAAAATGGATTTTGAAATGACTTACCCCAATGCCCTGACCACCACTGCCATAGCGCCGGCTAAATTACCCGTAATTATGGCCAATGATAAACTGGCGATACAAGCCGCCATACAAACCTGTGTCAACATAGATTTCAGTAATCCCAGAGTGGTTAGAATAAAGAACAGTCTGAAACTGGGCGAAATAGCGATTTCCGCAAGCCTCCTGCCGGAGGCCGCAAAAAACCCTGCAATTGAAATCATCGAGAAGCCGCAAGAATTCGTTTTTGACACGAACAACAATCTATTTTGATTAACCTCCGCAAGGGCCCATCACTCCCAGTGTATTTGTCAGGCAGAGTAATAAACAGACCTGTCTGAATTTCACTCATGGCCTGTTTTCAAAACTCGAAGTGAGCATATCCTCTGCTTCCCCCTTTTTCCGATAGCCGCGAAAAACTGACGCCTGATTACCGAGAGTTGATTATCTGCAGGCAAGTACTTAATATATATTGACATATGACAGGTCTTCTGACAGCCCCGAAAAGATTTTTTCATTAATCACTATTATGTAAGCTAAGGAGGCAACAAATTGGCAGGCAGACTGTATGAACACCTTATCAAACCCCTGAGCGTCGGTAACATAAAAACTCAGCCCGTTAAAAAGGGCGCTTTTGAGACCGGAGCGGGCGCCGCAGTAAAAAAGGTTTGGTTGAATGGCCGTGATCATCTGGAAAATATGAATCTGAATTTTACCTGGGGTTTCTATAAACAGGTGGGGGATTGGCACGGCCGGCGGGACCTGCACGTTCATCCTTATCCCGAATGCCATCTTTTTGTCGGTCTGGATACCGCCAATGTCAACTATCTGGGAGCCGAAGTAGAATGCCGGCTGGGCCCCGAGCAGGAATCATACAACTTCAGCGAACCGAGTGTGGTGATTGTGCCGGCCGGATTACCGCACGGGCCTGTTGAGACTAAAAGGATTTACAGTCCAGGGGGATTTGGATCTTATTCGGCCGGGCTCAGTTCCATTCCTGAAACCCTCTGGCAGGATAAACCGGCTCAAACGGCTAAATCCAGTGGGAAATATGCACATCTGGTAAAACCTCTGAAACCCTTCATTTTGACTGAGCGGGGTAAACTAAACCCGGCCAGATTTCCGCCGGAACTGGCCAAACAAAGGGCGGAAAACCTGAAATCCAGCCGGATGAAGCTGGGACCGGGCAATGCCGACCATCTGGCCTGGATGTTCGGCAGCGATCTGGATGGCACAAAAATCAATATGGACTGGGGATTTTTCAGCAGTGCCGGTCTGTGGCACCGCGGCGTTGGCGCTCATGTCCATGCGGTGGATGAAGTGCTGGTTTTCACCGGAGTGGATTCAGACAAACCGGACTACCTGGGAGCCGAAATTGAGATTGACCTGGGGAAAGAACATGAAAGGCATCTGATAACTCGATCATCGGTAGTCATTTTGCCGGCCGGGACCCCGCATGCTCCCATCGTAACTCGCTGGGTGGACAGGCCTTTTGCTTTCTTTTCCATCAACCTGGCTTCTGAATCAGTCATGCAATTCATTGACTGAAAAAAATACTCTTATCAAAATACTGGTCGGGAGGAATTAAATTGGCAGAGCGTAAATATGAGCATCTGATTAAACCTTTGAAGATAGCAGAAATGAAGGGCCAGGGCCAGGCTTTCAGAAATACGGGTAATGCCGACGTTAACCGCTGGCTGAACGGGCGGGACCATTTGAACGGGGTCGAGCTCAATTTTTCCTGGGGCTTTTATACCGGATTGGGTGACTGGCACCCCGGAATGGACCCGCATGTGCATCCTTACCCGGAAGCTCTGGTATTTGTGGGCCTGGACCCCCACCGACCTGAATATTTAGGCGCAAAAATAGACTTTTACATCGGTAAGGAACTCGAATTCCATACATTTGATAAACCCACCGCAGTGATCGCACCCGGAGGATTTGTCCATTGTCCTTTGATAACCACCAATGTTAACAGCCCGATCGGCTACAGTTTTTTTATTATTTCACTGGGCGCTGACCCAACCACTGCCTGGCTGGGAGACGGTCTGAGCGAAGAGCAGCTTAAACAAAGGAAGGAGATGGAAGCCTCCGCTGCCCAGAGGGGTGTCAAGCTCCCCATGAAATCATCCTATCCCAAACAGAGGATTCATTTCTGCGAAGAGACTATCACACATGGACACCTTTATGATAAATTCTATATCCCTATGAAACCCAATACCCAGACTGCGCGCCGTCTTAAGACTGCAGAAAAAGAACAATATGGCGATATGCTAAAAGATGGACGTAAACCCGGCCCCGGGCTCTCCGGAAATGCGGTGTGGCTTTTCGGCCAGGACATGGATGGCATAAAACTAAATTTTTGCTGGGCGATACATACTCAGCCGGGATTATGGATGCGCGGGCCTGGAAAAGGCGCGCATGTCCATCCAGTAGATGAAGTCCTGGTTTTCGCCGGGACAGACCCTTCGGACATAGATTGCCTGGGTGCGGAAATCCAGATTGACCTGGGGCCTGAACACGACCGCTACATTATTGACAAACCCACTGCGGTCATTTGCCCGGCCGGATTTCCCCATAATCCAATTGTCACCCGCTGGGTGGACCGGCCTTTCGGAGTTCTGATGATTTCCCTGGGCACTCAACATGAGACTTCTTATATAGATTAGGGATTCAGGATATTAGAATAAACCCTGACCCTGGTAAAAAACAGGGTCAGGGTTTTGGGGTTTTCTCCAGAGATTTAACACCTCTAAACTACCGGACTACCGCCGGGTTAAGCCTTGAATCCTCCGGATACAAAGGTGGCTTCAAAAGACGGCGCAACCATGATATGCCCGAACATAATCGGCCTGTCCACTTTCTTGAAGTTCAGCGGACAATGAGGCAGATCTTTGGGAACGTAAACCCAGGTCGTAGAAGTAATGATATAAGTCTCCGCATCCGCGCCTTCACCCATCACAAATTCAACTTCAGCCCCGAAATCCTTAAAGTTCATAGGGTTGCCGCCGATAAAATAGAGGATCTCGGCACAATTATGCACATGGGGTTTGGGAATCATCATATAAGGGTTATAAATGGGACGCAGTACCTGGCTTATCGATTCATCCCAGCCTTTCACCGGTTCCCTTTGCCCGATGCCGATATAAACCGGAGCATTGGGGTCCGGGTTAGCCCGGTTGGGAATTCCCCAGGGTTCTCTTAAAAAATACTTGTCGTATTGGTTAGCCAAAGCGCACACCTCCTTTTATTCTTAACTCTTTTTGTTGTTATAATTCAAACACAAACTGTTTCTTATTTCAATTTCCATACTGAGATTTTCAAATTCAGGGGGTTAAACTGAATACTGTCAATGGTTTAAGCAAAGGTGACAAAACCCTCATTTTTCCTTATAATAGATTCAATCGCAAAATATTATGGATTATATGATGGTCTTTTGTGTTGTGTTTAAATTTCGTAAATAAAGTGGAATTATAATAATTGACCGGACCAAAATTAACAAGCAAATCCCGTAATCGGAAATCCCGTTTGGTAGTTGCCTTTTTTGAATTTGTAGTCCTTTACATTTTTTGGTTGGTGATTTCCGGGCGTTTTGAAATCAAGTATCTGGTGGTGGGAGCACTGGCCGCCGGGCTGGTAACTTTTCTTACGCACGACCTGTTATACAACCCTCGCCTGGCCGGTCAAGGGACCTCTTTAAAATATCTGGTGGAGTGTACCTTACATGCCGCTCGTTATTTCCCCTGGCTGGTATGGGAAATTTTCAAAGCCAGTATCCAGGTAGCGGTAATACTACTGCACCGCAAAATACCCATTGACCCGGCCTTGTTTACATTTGAAACACGATTGAGAAACCGGGTCTCCCAGGTAAGTCTGGCTAACTCCATTACTCTGACCCCCGGTACCATCACTGTTGATTTGAAAAATAATCAGTACCTCCTGCACTGTCTTTTTCCGCAATCAGCCGGAAGTCTGGAAAACGGTGTGATGCAAAACAAAGTGGCCAGGATTTTTGGTGATAATCTGGAAACCACCACACCCAAATATTCGTGGGCCCATTCATTCAGGGATCTTGAGAAGTGACATTATTTTTCTTAATAGCCGCAATCGTTATCGCCTTGCTCATGCTTTTTGCACTCTACAGAGTTATCAAAGGGCCGACTTTGTTCG
>DATIKD010000293.1:0-2338 GCA_035477965.1 Dehalococcoidales bacterium
GGCTGTGACGGGGGGCCGGAGCGGCGCCAACCCCTTCGTAGAGAAAGACCACATCCACATAGAATGCGCCGGCCGCCATATCATCTTCCAGATGCAGGACGCGTGCGCCTTTGAGTTTGGGGTTGGGCGGAGGAGGAGGGGCTTTGGCTCCATCGGCTGCCACGCTGAACCTTTCATTGGTGCGGGAGATTATCGTGCTGCGCGGGGATTTCCCGGACTCTTTCAGGTGACGGGCTTCGCCTGCCGGTATGCGCTTGTAAGTCGCGGCGGGTGAGACTGTAAAATAGTATATCGGCCGCTCAATGCGCGAAAATTGCATCGGGCCGTGCAGCGCTCCGGCCGGGATATATATCAGGCTAGTGCGGGAGATGACCTGTTTTTCTCCATCCAGTTGGAGCGTAATTTCTCCTCCCAGATCATAAGGATCAGCCGGGTTGGAGCCCACCAGCCCGATCACTTCATCGCTTTCGTGGATGTGCGGAATATCTATCTCGGAAACTGAGCCTCCCGCCCACAGGCAATAACAATCAACGTAGAAAAAGCCGGGTATCCTGCCTCCATCCACATTCATCAGATGAGTGGATTTGATTTCTGCCACATCTTCCAGTCGTTTTCCGGTTCCCAGACTCTCTGAAGTTCCAAGCGGAACAGCATCGGAAACAATACAGCGGCTGTATTTCATTTCAGTCATGTGGTTTGTTACTCCTGTTTTCGTATATGATTGTAGAGATTATAGCATAAAGCCGCATAAATCTGCATATTCCGGTTTATCCAAGAGATTATGAATTGACTGAAAATATTCAATACGGTGTTTAGAGAAAGGGCGTATCCTTAATCCCCTGACTGTTAGTAAAAAAGGCATAATACACCAATGCTGTTGCGAGGCAGGCAAAAGGACCCATTTAAAATCAGGGCTTGATGGCAGATACTTTTATGCTGACCACCGTAACTGCCAGATTTGTCAGCGTGACAGTTGATAATTTAGCTTCTTCAATGAATGCCTGAACTGTGGGGTCTTTAACTAAAGAATCCAGCGGAAAGACAGTTTCATCTATCACTTTAACATCCTGAAACCCAGCGGCATGGACGGCCGCCAGATAGTCTTTTTTGCTGCTGGCCCCGGAAATACAACCCACCCAGGCTGCAATTGAGTTCAATATTTTCATCGGCAGTTTACCCCGCAGAACAATATCCGATACCATCATCCTGCCGCCTGATTTTAAAACTCTATAAGCCTCTCTGAAAACCTTTGGCTTATCAGGGGAAAGGTTGATGACGCAATTGGAAATAACCGCATCAATCGAATTATCCGCTACCGGCAGGTTTTCAATCTCGCCCAACCTGAATTCTACATTCGTATAATTCCCTTTGCGTATATTCTCCCGAGCCTTGTCCAGCATCTCCGGAGTCATATCCACTCCAATAACCCGGCCATTTATACCTACTTTATTGGCCGCCAGAAAACAATCAAAACCCGCTCCGGAACCCAGGTCCAAAATCACCTCACCTTCTTTCAAAGAAGCCAGTGCCACCGGATTGCCGCAACCCAGTCCTAAGTTGGCGCCCTCAGGCACTGAGTTTATTTCCTCTCCTGAATAACCCATATTAAGGCTGACAGCTTCGGCAATCCCGCTTTCAGCCGGACAGCAGGAGGCTGATTTCTCGCCAGACCGGGAGCTACAACAACCGGAGGGCGAGCTTTCTTTGGCAACTCCGGCATAATGCTTCCTGACTTGTTGCGTAATTTCTACTTTTTCCATTTCAATTCCTCCATGACACGGATTTTTTCCGCTTAAAAACACGTTTTTTTATCCTGAATTAGTGCCTCTGAATTCAAGTCTGTAATATTTGGACCATCCTGTTCGCGTTAAAACCAAAAAGCCTCCCTTCCCGCCAGTTATCCCCCGGAATCTTGTTTCATCCGCCGGCCCGTACTTTTTTAGGAATTTTCTCAGCATTCAGAGGCCGGAAATATTTGCGCTGGAAGTAAAGGGCGACATTGACCAAACCAACCAGCACTGGCACTTCCACCAGGGGGCCAATCACGGCTGCAAAAGCCTGGCCGGACCCAATTCCAAAAACAGCCACCGCCACTGCAATAGCCAGTTCAAAGTTATTGCTGGCCGCCGTAAAGGCGATAGTGGTAGTTTTGGAATAATCCGCGCCTATCTTTTTACCCATGAAAAAGGATATCAGGAACATTATTACGAAGTAGATGAGCAGCGGAATGGCGATTTTAATCACATCCAGCGGCAACTGGACAATTATTTGACCTTTCAAAGAAAACATCAGAATAATGGTGAACAGCAGCGCGCCTAACGTGATTGGACTTATTCTG
>DATIKD010000294.1:0-2245 GCA_035477965.1 Dehalococcoidales bacterium
CCGATTGGATGTCCGAAGGCGGTGCGGTCTTTGGCATAGGTTACAGTCAAATCCAGCACTCTCTCTTCACCACCCAGCATTACAGAGCAGGCCGCAGCCGCGGCTTTATCGAAAACTTTTTGCAATACAGGCCATCCCTGCCCAATTTCGCCCAGCACAGAATGGGGTTTGACTATCACTTGATCGAAGATTACCTCATCGTATTTGTCAGGTGAAATGGTATCCAGTGGGTTGCAGGTGATTCCCTTCGTTTTAGCATCGATGATAAAAAGTGTTACTCCCTCTTCGGAGGATATTTGTTGAGAAGTGCGAAATGCACAAATAAGATAATCGGCTGAACCTGCATCCGGCACCAGCAATTTGCGACCGGAAATTATAAAATTTTCTCCTGCAGTTTTGATTGGTGTCTTGATGGCCGCGGCTGAATAGTCAGCCGGTTCTTCGTTCCAGGCTAATGTCACTTTTTGACGCCCCTCGGAAATAGCCGACAGGTGTTTTTGTTTTTGCTCAGGACTTCCGGCTTCAGTCAATAAGGATGCTCCCAGTACCATGGTGGAAAAATAAGGGCTAATAAAACCGGCCCGCCCCATTTCTTTCAGGACAAGGGTTAAATCCAGAAAGTCACCAATTCCGCCGTATTCTTCCGAAATTGAGAGGGCCATCCATCCCAATTCGGACATCTTATTCCACATATCATCCGAATAACCGCGCGGTTCTTTAGCCATTTGGGCCAGAATTTTATCTGAATATACGTCGGATAAAAATTCACGAGCTGATTTTTGCAGCATTTCCTGCTGTTCGTTTAAACCAAAATCCACGGTGCTCCTCCTCAGGGTTTTTTGCTTTCTTTGGCTCAAATCCGGGTGTCTATCTTAATCGGGGTAATTCCAAACCGCGCTGCGCAATCACATCCCTGACTATTTCGGAAGTGCCCTGTTCCAGACTATGTGCCAGGGAACGCAGGTAGCAGGAAGGGATTCTTCCGTAGACAGGGGCTAATGCAGACTTCTCGTAAAACTGACTGTAAGGTCCCAGCACCTGCATGCCGAATTCAGTTATTCTTTGATGCAATTCAAAACCGAATTTATTCAGAGCTGAATCATAATTAGTTAAAATACCCCGGCTTTGCTTCCAGGTAGCATGATAATGAACCAGTTTGGCGACTTCACATTCGACTGTGAGTTGCGCCAGGCGGTGTTTTTTCACCGCATCCAACCAGCCATTTTTCAAGCCAATATCCGCAATATCCTGCAGTAAAGTAGCCGCTACCTGATACCCCACATCCGCGGTGCGTTCATAGTCCAGCAACGACATACAGACATACCAGCCCTGATTGACTCCACCTACCACATTCTCTTTAGGAATCCGCACATCGTCAAAAAATACTTCATTAAATTCATGATGTCCGGCCATATTAATAATCGGATTTACGGTAATTCCCGGAGTTTTCATATCCACCAGCAGGAAGGTCAGGCCTTTATAGGCCGGTTTGATATTGCGGTCAGTTCGAACAATCAAGGCATTCCAATCCGCGAAGTGGCCGTAAGTGGTCCAGATTTTTTGCCCGTTAACCACAAAGTCATCACCCTCTTCTTTAGCGAAAGTTTCCATGGCAGCCATATCCGAACCGTGCCCCGGTTCACTGAGAGTTTCGCACCAGATAACCTGGCCGGAGGCAATTCCGGGCAAATGTTTTTTCTTCTGGGCTTCCGACCCTTTCAGAATCAGAGCAGGCGCCACGATTCCCGCCCCGATGGAATCATAACCTGCCGAATGGTATTTGGTTAATTCTTCCCTCAGGATTAAGCGGTAAAACGGAGAGGCATCCTTTCCGCCGTATTCTTTTGGCCAGTGCATTGAAAACCAGCCTTTGGCTCCGATTTTTTGAGCCATCTGGCGGTATATATGGATAAAATCTTCTTGTCCGGCCATATCAAAAAAAGACACTTTCTTTATATGCCATTCCTGCGGTCCCTCTTTCTCCAGAAAACTTGAAACCTCCTGGCGAAAGGCTTCCAGTTCAGGGCTGAATTTAAATTCCATTTTTTGCATTCCTCCCCGATAGTCACTTGTTTTTTTAATTCACCTGGTAACCCGGATTAAAATCAAGATAATAAAGCGCGGTCAGAAATCTCTGGGAGATTTGAGTTTTAACAGACTTTGATTTGACCGGTTTAAACCCGGTTTAAGGCTGTAATACATTCTGGACATACGTATATGTACTTAACACACAAACCCTGGGTAG
>DATIKD010000295.1:0-2423 GCA_035477965.1 Dehalococcoidales bacterium
AAACTGGAGCACTGGGAAAATGTAATAGGCAAGACTAATGTCCCGCGTAAAGCCGTAAACATTGAACCTCTGGATTATGACTATATTGAACTGGAGGGCCGGAAAATAGAAATTATTCCCGAAGTAATGGGAGATCTGAAATATAATTCTGTTGTCTGGATTCCTTCTATAAAAACTTTCTACGGCAGCGACGTTTTGTTTAACCAGGCTCATCCTTTTACTTGCGAAGTGAGTGCTGAAGAGCGCCTGCAGTGGATAGCCGATATTGAAAGATTTGAAAAATTAGGGGCTGAAGTAATTATCCCGGGACATCAGAAACCGGGCATGCCTTTCGATTCTTCTTCTTTTAGCTTCACTAAAGAATACCTTAAAATCACGGAGGAAGAACTGGCCAGAACTAAAGATGAGGCCGGTTTTTACTATGCCATGGTTAAACGCTTCCCGGAAGCCAATCTCTTTATCAGCAACGAGATGAACGCCGGCGTTTTCAAGGGCGGGATGAACTGGAACTGGAAAGACGAATAAAATAGCCGTCCGGCTGCTTACCACATAAAAAGGCTTTCGGAGTGGATTTCCGAAAGCCTTTTTTGATTGACTAAACGATGGACAGCCGGCCAATATCCTTCAGGATAACTAGCGGCGGGGCGGCTAAATACCGGCCGAATAATTATTATTTGTCAGGCCATTTCACCTTCCATAGTATTTACATACCGTTCCACCACCCTTCGGAAGTGGTACCCATAGATGGATAGTGTGATAAAAAGCGGGAGTGACTTTGGACGCCGGAACAGCGTCGCTAACATAAGCTTCCAGTACTGGAAGCGGCCGGGTTCCCTAAATCCCATTAACCAGAGTGAATTGAATAAACCCTGCACATTCCAGCGGGTAGAATGCAGTTTCCAACTCCTGGCCTTGGGTTTATATTCTTTAAGCAATGTACTCACCCGCGCGTAATAATTGGTCGGATGGTAAATAACGTTTAAAATCTCTTTATAACCCCTTATCAGAGTCTCTTTCTTCATTCTGGGAATAAAGTTAAGTGAAAAATCAGTGTTGTCCCCGCTGCTATCGGCCACCAGCCGGTTCTCCTTTTTTAATCTCTGGTAAAGGCGGGTGCCACGCGGCGCATTTAATAAACCTACCATCGCCGTCACTATACCGCTTCTCTGGATAAAACTGATCTGCGTCTTAAAGATTGAAGGCGGGTCCTGGTCAAAGCCGACAATGAAACCGGCCATGACCTCAAAACCGCGATTTTGTAATATTTTGACGGTGGCTATCAAATCACGGCTGACATTCTGTTTCTTGTCACATTCCGAAAGGCTGGCCTCATTGGGCGTTTCAATACCGACAAAAACTTTCACAAACCCGGCCTTGCTCATCAATGTCATCAATTCTTCATCATCAGCCAGATTGACAGAAACTTCAGTCAGAAAAGAAAAAGGATATTTTCTTTTTTCCATCCAGTCTATGATAGCCGGCAGGGTTTCTTCCTTCAGTTTTTTCTTGTTTCCTATGAAATTATCATCCACAAAAAAGAGGTCTCCGCGCCATCCGGCAGAGTACAGTGAATCCAGTTCCACCAGCACCTGTTCCCGGCTTTTGGTACGGGGCAGGCGTCCATCCAGATAGGTGATATCGCAGAATTCACAATTGAACGGACAACCCCGCGAATACTGCAGATTCATCGAAGAGTATTTGTACATGGTTTTCTTTATCAGGGACCACATTGGAACGGGTGTCTGTGTGATATCCGGATGCAAATCCGTGGAATAAGTTTTTAGAGGCACTCCGGCCCGCAGGTCAGCCAGGAAAAGAGGCAATGTGATTTCTGCTTCGTTGAGTATAAAGTGATCAATCCCGCTGAAAGCCTCCGGTTCAGTGGTAAACAAGGGGCCGCCGGCCACAATTTTTACCCCTAGTTGATTACACCTGCCAACTATTTCCTGAACCGACTTTTTCTGGACTACCATCGCGCTGATAAAGACATAATCCGCCCATTTGATATCGCTATCGGTCAGAGGGCTGACATTCATATCAACCAGGCGTTTCTCCCAATCGGGCGGCAGCATTGAAGCAACAGTCAACGCCCCCAAAGGAGGGAAAGCGGCCTTTATGGAAACCAGTTTTAGGGCATGTTTAAAACTCCAGAAAGTGTCCGGGTAGTGTGGGTAAACTAATAAAATCTTCATTATCTCTCCCGTTTGTCAATATGCCGAGGATCTGGCAGAGGATTTCCAGTGGCTGGTACCTGGTTCCAACAAACAATTAAGCGCATCGAGAACTGCTTAATGAGTATGCCCTATATTTCAATAAGGACCAAACACCCAGTAATTAACCTATACTTACATAATAACTTTTTGACACCAAATCTACAATTCGGTCCGGGAATAGACCCTGTATTAACCGATTCAGATTAATAG
>DATIKD010000296.1:0-2321 GCA_035477965.1 Dehalococcoidales bacterium
AAACCTCATGTCACCCTAACCCCTAATTTTGCTTCATCCGGAACCCTCCAGAGCCAAATCGAAAATGGCGCCCCGGCCGATATTTTTATTTCCGCTGCAGCCACTCAAATGGATAATCTGCAAAAGAAAGATCTGATTTTAGCTGAATCCCGTAAAAACCTGCTCTTAAATAAAGTAGTCCTTATAGTTCCCGGCGACAGCACTCTGGGAATCACCAGTTTTAACGACCTGGCTGCTGAAAAAGTGAAGAAAGTGGCTATCGGTGATCCGAAATCAGTCCCAGCCGGTAACTACGCTCGTCAGGCTTTCGACCAACTTGGCATTACAGCCCCAATTCAGCCCAAAGAAATCCTGGGTGCTGATGTGCGTCAGGTATTAACCTACGTGGAGAGCGGCAATGTGGATGCCGGTATTGTCTATTCCACTGATGCTTTAACCTCCACCAAAATCAAAGTGGTAGCCAGTGCTCCGGATGAAATTAACGCTAAGGTCGTTTACCCGGCGGCAATCATCAAGGCCAGCAAAGTTTCGGACGCAGCAATGGATTACCTGAATTTCCTGTTCAGCTCCCAGGCAAAAGCAGTGTTTGAAAAATTCGGTTTTTCGATGGCCAGCCGGTAAAATATACTTAATCCACGGGGGAAACTGAATGACAGAAGCATATCTGTCTCCGCTCTGGATTTCTCTGAGGACAGTGCTAGTTGCGACGGCAATCACCTTTTTTTTAGGGATTGCCGCCGCTCGCTGGATGGCACTCTATTCCGGGAAATTCAAGAACTTGATTGATGGCTTCCTGATATTGCCCATGGTCTTACCCCCCACTGTGGTGGGGTTAGGGTTACTATTGATGTTCGGCAAACACGGGCCCATCGGACAATTACTCTCGCTAATCGATGTTACGGTCATTTTCTCCTGGCCAGCCACAGTAATTGCGGCAGTGGTGATGTCATTTCCTTTGATGTATATGACTTCGCGCGGGGCTTTTGAGCAAGTAGACAGCCACGTGGAAAACGCCGCCCGTACGTTGGGTGCTTCCGAATGGCGAGTTTTCTGGTCAGTCACTCTTCCCCTGGCCTGGCCAGGAGTAGCTGCGGCCACTGTATTATCGCTGGCCAGGTGTTTGGGAGAGTTTGGGGCAACTTTAATGCTGGCTGGCAATATTCCGGGTAAAACCACCACTATTCCGGTGGCAATCTATTTTTCCATCCAGGCAGGAGACATGAACCAGGCGTTAATCCTGGTTGGAATTGTACTGGTGATCGCCTTCGGGTCTCTGGCAGCCATCGCTTATTGGAAGGGCAAAGCTTATAAAGCCAGAGCCACAACAATAGCCCGCGAAAACGTTGAGTAAAATGTTTATTCAGGGATATTTTAATGTTAGAAGTTCGGGTGAAAAGGAAACTTAAGGGCTTTACGCTGGATGTAGGTTTTGCCATAGACCACGAAATTCTGGCGATTCTGGGACCCTCCGGTTCTGGAAAAACCATGACTTTGCAATGCATCGCAGGTTTACTTCGCCCGGATGAGGGGTTTATCAAGGTTGATGAAAAAGTGCTGCTTGATTCAGCCGCCGGAGTCCATATTCCGACACAATCACGCAAGGTTGGCTTTGTTTTTCAAAACTACGCCTTATTCCCTCACCTATCGGTTTACCAGAACGTCAGCTACGGCATTCGATACCTGCCGGTCAAGGAAGTAAAGTCCAGCGTTTATGACTTGCTGGAAAAAATGAATATCCAGCGTTTGGCAGACCGTTATCCCAGACAACTGTCCGCCGGTCAGCAGCAAAGGGTAGCCGTAGCCCGTGCCCTGGCGCCTGAACCGGAGGTCTTGCTGCTGGATGAACCTTTCTCGGCTCTCGATTCCATGGTAAAGGAACGCCTGCAACTTGAACTTCAGAATGTACAGCGCTTTTACAAGGGTTACATCCTGTTTGTTACCCATGATTTGGCAGAGGGTTATAAGCTTAGCTCGAAGATCGCCGTTTTTGAGTCCGGACGCATAGTGCAACAGGATGATAAGGAAAAAGTAGTTAGTTGTCCCTGTAATCATACTGTAGCCAGGCTGGTCGGTTTTAAAAACTTGATGGAGGGAACAGTGATCGCCTTAGAGAACCAAATGGCTGTAATACAGGTCCCTGATCTGGGGGGTTCTCTAAAAGCTTGCCTTACACAAAACCAGAATCTGAGCCTTAACCAGCGTGTTACCGTGGGGATCAGACCGGAAAATATACAGGTTATGAATCAAGCGGGTGAAAACACCTTTGCCTGCACTCTGGACAGGGCAGTAGAAGGAATCACTGCCACCAATTGCTACTTTCA
>DATIKD010000297.1:0-3244 GCA_035477965.1 Dehalococcoidales bacterium
CGTAGTTCTGCTCTTTTATATCAGTCTGGATATGCTGGGAGTGATTGACAGGATTGTCCGGTTTTTAAGCTAATTCCCGGTTGAAAAACTCTTCACCGCCGGAATTTTTTGTTTTGGTTAAACAATAAGTCGCCTTTATTATATAATTGTTTTGTATACATCAAATGTGGGAGGGACCAGATATGCCCCCTGTCGTATCCATCGTCGGAAAATCCAGCACCGGGAAAACCACCTTTCTGGAAAAACTTGTAAGGGAACTGAAGGCCCGCGGATATAGAGTTGGCACTATCAAACACTCTCACCACAGCATTGATTTTCATGATCCCAAAAAGGACAGCTTCCGCCACGCCCAGGCCGGCGCAGCCGCCACTCTGGTCAGTTCTACCACCTCTTTTCAAATTATCAAACCGGTTCCCCGCGAACTGAATGTAGAGGAATTAGTGCGGCATTTCGGCAATGATTTTGACCTCATCCTGACCGAAGGTTTCAGCCGCGGCAATGCTCCTAAAGTCGAGATTCACCGTAAAGAAGCCGGCCCGCTGCTGGAAGTTGCCAGTAAACTGTTTGCGGTAGTCACCGACGAACCGCTGGACACAGATGCCCAACAATTCGGTTTGGAAGATATAAAAGGTGTGGCTGACCTTATTGAAAACCGTTTTATCAAACCCGGGCAACCTCGTCTTTCGCTGTATGTCAACGGCCGGGCAGTAGAAATTAGTGCCAAACAGGCCGCACTACTGAAAAATCTGGTGAATGACCTGGAGCCCGATTTCAAGGAAACCGGCATCAACAGTCTGGAACTGCATTATCACCCTTACCGGAAGTGAACCGGCCCTCCCTGCGGCGCTAAAAGCCAAATTGTTACTTCTTGTTACCGGGACGTAACCGGATTGTAACCTCAGCGCCTCTTTTAAAGGGCGCTTTTTTACTCCTTGTTAACCTGCCACATGTAAACTCTATACATGATGACCAATGTCCACAAACCCAGAATCCTGGCAATCGGCCATCCGTTGATGATACAGAGGTTGGCTGCCAAAATCGACCGGCAATATTTTACTGTCACCGGCTGCCAGGATTATTCTCAAATGGACAACCTTTTACAGACTGAAAAATTTGATATGGTGATTGTGGACAATTTACTCAAGGATGCTCAAACAGTCTGCGAAAATGCTTTCGTCCTGAACGGAAGCCCGGTCACTCTGTTATTACAGGGACAACCGGTTACCTGGCGAAATCTGGAATCAACGGCCGTGGACGGCTTTCTGCTGGATAACGGCACCGGTTTGGAATTGATGGCCCGTATTCGGGCTTACCTGCGGAACACTAAAGGCGCGGATGAAGTAAAGAATATCCGGCCTATCCCTGAATAAAAACTGCAAAAAAGTACGTCACCACGCCGGCAAAAATCATACTATCGATGCGGTCCAAAAAACCGCCGTGCCCGGGCAGAATGTTGCCGGAATCCTTGACTTCCATATTGCGCTTGAAGAGCGACTTCACCAGGTCGCCCAACTGCCCAAAAAGACTGATGGCAAAACCCAGAATAATGACCTGCCAGTATGCCACCGGCAGATTGAAAAACCAGACGATCAAAGTGCTGGCCACAATGGCCCCGGCACCCCCGGCCACCGCCCCTTCCCAGGTCTTTTTAGGACTCACGTACGGCGCCAACCGGTGTTTGCCCAGAGCCCTCCCGGCCAGGTAAGCCATCGAATCCGAAGCAAAAGTACACAATACCGCCAGAAAGACCCAGCCGCGGCCGTCATCCAGATTACGTAATGCTACCATTAAACTGGACAACCAGCCGATGTATAAAACTCCGGCCACAGTCCATGACCAGTTGGCAAAGGCGTTTTCTTTGCCTTTACTCCATAAAATAACCAGAAGAGAAATCACTACACCGGCGGTAAGCAGAAACGCAGCCGGAGAAATATCGGCAAATTGAGGCAGGCTTTTTATATGGGGACTGGCAACCAGCAAACCCACCCAGATCATGCCGAAAATTACTAGAGGTGAAAACTTTTTGGATTTTTTGATATGGGTGTAGAATTCATGGACGCTGCCCATACACCAGAACACCACCAGCAGGGTGAACCAGGGTGCGCCAAACCAGATTATTACCACCACCAGGGGAATGGCTATCAGAGAAACCCATGCCCGCTGTATGAGCGATTTTTTATCCTGGCTTTTTTTATCCGTCTGGTCCATTCTGCCTCGTTATGGGGTACGTTTTCTTATTCTAGCAGATTCAAGTCAAGAGATGACAGGTTTTTATTGATGGCCGGATTTCTTCTCATGGGCCAACCCGCCCCTAATCAAACCGCGAACCGATGAAGTCACGCTGTCCGCGCAAGAATTCCCTGGCCTGCATCGCCCGCTTTCCCTCAATCTGGATCAGGTTTACTCCCAGAGTGCCGGATCCGGTTTTAACGTTCAGCAGATTTCCGGAAGACAAACCCAAGACCCGGCCGGGATCTTCCTGAGATTCATCCGGCAAAGGCCGGGCCTGCAGGATTTTAACCTGTTGGCCCTGCCAGTAAGTGTAAGCCTGGGGCCAGGGTTGGAAAGCTCTTGTCTTTCGCCAGATTTCAAGGGCACTGCTGCTCCAGTCAATCCGCCCGTCTTCGCGATTTATTTGCCGCGTAAAAGTGGCCAGGGCTTCATCCTGAGGTTCAGGCCGCAGTTGGCCCACCTCCGCTTCGGCCAGCGCCTCCAGAACCATTCTGGCGCCAATTTCAAATAACCTGGCGGTCAGGGTTAAAGCATCATCCTCTTCCATCACCGTGACCTGCGCCCTGGCCAGGACCGGACCGCTGTCCATGCCTTCATCCAGTTGCATGACGCTGACACCCGCAAATTTATCACCGGCCAGCAGAGTGGATATCACCGGTGACGGGCCGCGGTAGCGCGGGAGTAAAGAAGGATGGATATTAATACAGCCCAATGGGGCGATCTCCAGCACACTTTTTGGTAAAATAAGTCCAAAGGCGGCTACAATAATGGCCTGGGGTTTTAGGGCTGCCAGTTGGCTGACCACTTCAGGGGACTTGAATCCTCCCACCTGCACCACAGGCAGACCCAGGTCCTGGGCAGCACTTTTTACCGGGGGTGCGGCTGTTTCCAACCCCCGGCCGCTTGGTTTATCCGGTCGAGTATAAACGGCGGCTATTTCGTGACCGCTCAAATGTAAAAAACGCAACACCGGCACAGCAAATTGGGGAGAACCCATAAACACTAACCGCAA
>DATIKD010000298.1:0-3115 GCA_035477965.1 Dehalococcoidales bacterium
ACCGGCGAATTAGGAATAGAGCCGTTGACGGCGGATTTTACTCCGGCTGTACTGGCCGCCATTCTGAAGGACAGGGCAACCCCGGTTAAAAGCAGACTGCTGGACCAGAGGGGCATAGCCGGAATCGGCAATATGTATGCGGATGAAGCCCTCTTCACGGCCGGCATACATCCCTTGAGGCCGGCCGGAAGCCTGAGACGGGCAGAAATCGCCCGCCTTCATACCGCCATCCAGAATGTCCTGCGGCAAGGCATCCGGAACAAAGGCGCCAGCACGGATACTTTTTTCCGTCCGGAAGGAGAAAAAGGCCAGGCCCATTTACAGTTTAAGGTAGCCCACCGCAAAGGTCGGGATTGCCCGCGCTGTGGAAACAAGATTGAGCGCATCGTGGTGGGGCAACGGGGTACTTTTCACTGCCCAGCCTGTCAGTCGCCGGGTACCGGGCATAAGAAAAAGAATTCAAAATAAGGCCCGGCGGCCCTCCCCAGTCACCCGGCAGAAACTGCACTGCACAGTCAGGCGATCACTTTATTGGCCATTAAGTGCGATACATCGGAATCGCTCATCCCCAACAGATCTTTTAAGATATAAAGATTGTCGCGGCCGGTTTCAGGCGCAGGGTTATGATACCCGGCCGGAGTATCTGAAAGGCGGATAGGCGATCGATCCATCACGTCCGGCGGTTCGACCCCGCTTTCACCGTGCTGGAAAAAGCCGCGCGCCTGCAAATGAGCATCGCCGGACAGTTCGGCGGTATTTTTAACCGGTTCAGCCGCAATGCCAGCCGTTTGCAGTCCAGCCGCAATTTCTTCCGCGGTGTGCAAGGCTGTCCACTCCCCAATCCTTATATCCAGTTCATCCTGGCGGCTTAGTCTGCCGGAGACGTTATGATAACGTATATCCTCCGCCCAGGCCGGAAAACCCATTACCGCTTTAAACCTTTGCCATTCCGCATCGGAGGCCACCGTGATGGCACACCACTGGTCTTCACCCCGGCAGGCATAAACTCCCTGGGGAGCGGCTTTTTCAGAACGGTTACCCTGCGCCTCAGGCGTCTTACCTGTGAAAAAATATTGGTAAAAAGGTTCTGCCAGCAGGCTTAAAAGGGTTTCAGTTTGAGAAAGGTCAATGAACTGGCCTTTACCCGTCCGGTCGCGGTATTCCAGTGCCCCCAGCACCGCCAGTGCGCCGTATAACCCGGCCATATGGTCGGCAAAGGCATATCCCAAACCAACCGGAGCATTGTCCGCATAAGCCGTAATATAAGTCATTCCGGCGGCGGCCTGTGCGCCCGGTCCGAAACCGGCAAAGTCCCGCCAGGGTCCGCTGTGGCCCATTAAAGAAAGGCTCAGCAGGATGATATCCGGTTTAAGTTCTTTTAAGCGAGGATAATCCAGTCCCCAGTTTTCAAACACCCGGGGGCTAAAGTTTTCCACCACCACATCACTGATTTTTACCAGACGGCGGGCAATGTCCAACCCTTCTGTTTTTGAAAGGTCCAGCCCAATGCCCAGTTTATTGCGGTTCCAGGTCCTGTAATAAGCGCGGCTGTAGGAATCAGCGGCCTGGGGTAAAAGCGGCTGAATCTTGATTACTTCCGCTCCATAATCTCCCAGCAAGCGGGTGGCAAAAGGTCCGGCCAGAACCCACCCAAAATCCAGGATTCTGAGGTCTTTGAGCACGGGACTGGAAGAATCCGGGTGCATGTCTAATCCTTGGTTGGGGAGTGGTCAGATTGGGACTTCTCAATCAGTTTATGCAATCTCTTCAGGAGCAGGCGGTAATCGAAAGGTTTGGTAATATAGTCATCCGCTCCCAGTGTAAGGGCCTGCGCAATCACTTCCGGACTGTGCCTGGCACTCAAAACTACCACCGGAATACGACTGAAAGTCCGCATTCGTTCAATCACTTCAATGCCGTCGATATCCGGCAGACCCAGGTCAATGAGTACTGCATCAAACTGTTCTGTCTTCAGAAGGCGCAATGCTTCCAGTCCTCTTCCCGCCGATTTGACATCGGTGGTGGGTTCATAGATTTCCAGGCATAATTTCACAGATTCAACCGTAGTGTTATCATCTTCCACCAGCAGCAACCGCATATTATCACCTCTGCCGGTATTTCTACCGGCTTCTTCACCCTTTAAACAGGCGATTATTCGCCCGCCAGGTGAACTAAACTCAATATTGAGCTAGCTTGTACTCAAACGGATAAACTGGCCCACCATATAGCTGCAAACATCGGAAGCTAAGAAGGCGACCACAGGGGCTACATCCTGCGGAGTGCACAGCCTTTTCAGTGCCGACCTTTGACGGTTGGCTTCCATAAAAGCCGGCTCATTGCGCACCACCAGTCCGGTTTCACCCAGCCCGGGGGCGATCCCGTTTACGATGATGCCGGAAGAAGCTACTTCAAGCGCCAGGGAACGGGTAAAGGCCTCAACCCCGGCCTTGGCCGCGCCATAGACCGAAATGGTGGGAATGCCCTGCCCGCCGGAGGTATTGATAATTCTTCCGTACTTGCGCTCCATCATAAAAGGTATGACGGACTGCGCCACATTCATCTGCCCGCGCAGGTTGATGTTGATATCAATATCCCAATCGGCCTGGGTCATCTGCATGAACGGCTTTTCTTTACTGCTGGCGCCGGCATTGTTGACCAGGATATCAATCCGTCCCCATTTTTCAATTATGCTTTTAACTCCGGCATCCACATTCGGACGGCTGGTCACATCCATGGCCAGCGCTATCGCTCTAACCCCCAGTTTTTGAGTTTCCGACGCGGTTTTTTCAGCTCCGCCCAGATTAATATCGGCAGAAACCACGTCACAGCCTTCTCGCGCCAGAGTGAGCGCAATTTCTCTCCCGTAGCCAATCTGACTGGCTGTGCCGGTGACCAGAGCAATTTTACCCCTTAGTTTCAGGTCCATAACAACCTCCTGTAAAAACTCCTGATACGAAAGATCGGATTGGGCCGAAATAAAGCCGTTGGCTCTTTTCCCGGTCTGTTAACGGAAAGAATCGCCGGGTTAAAAACCGGGCAACTGCCATCTCTCGTCATTAACTGCACATATTTCCCGGCAATCCGGAGCCCCGCTTCACCTGTATCCTGTAATCGG